>JALYIW010000043.1 GCA_030775625.1 Pseudomonadota bacterium
GATGAGTCCAAACCCCCGGACAACAACAACATTGCGCTGGGATAACGAGAGGCCCAACCATCGATGCTTTCCTGTGTTGCCTCGCGAAGACGTCGTGATGCGGTCTCGAAGTCTTGGATTTGCGGGCGGCGAGATATTTCCCGGGGATCCCAATACCGCGATGTGGAGCAACCGCGGCTCTCGATAGAAACCGCATCACCTGCCTGAACCTCACTAATCTCCTTGATTCCAGTGCACGAGGTAAGATAGTCACCGTTGCTAGCCTGAGCGGCCACCAGGTCCCAATCGATGGTAAGCCGCATCAGGTGCAGCGATGAAAAATCCTCGACCGACGAATAGAAGACATGCAGGCCGCCGACACGCGACTGAAAACACGGCACGCTGCTCAGGGGGGACCGGAAGACTGTGCTCGAGCGGCTGCTCACCGAGTAGAGAAAGGCTACGTACGAACCCCAGTATTCATCGATCAGATTTCGCCCTTGTGTGCGAGCTATGTTCGCGGAGAACGCGCCGCCGCACCGGTCGGTGGCGGGAGTGCATGGGTCGCCACGCGAGAATATCTGGCCTAGGATGACGCCGCCATGGTTCTGTAGCGGCATCGAGTATCGGTCGATTTCCGCGGTATGCAGCCAAACATTCAGGCCAGGCTGGCAGAAACAGGACCAATAGGCGGGAAGCAAGTCGCTGATTCGTTCCCGGACCATGCGCGGAGTTGCTTCCGTCGTTTCATCCCAAGCCAGGGCAAAGTATCGGATCATTACATTCGCTATGCGGCAAAGATGGGCGTCGTCAGCAGCGCCGCCTCCGCGGAATCCACCAACATGACATCGCAGATTTGTACCCAAGCGTGTGCAGAAAACGGCTTCGTGCTTACGCCGAACACCAATGTGGGCATTATTCGATGCCAGTAGAGATAGCGCGTGAGCACCAGCGAGTCGAATAGGCATGCATCCTTGCGGGAATAGAGCCAAACACTGATGCGACGAAACCGCGACACGACGGTTCGTAGGCGGGCGGTCTCCAGTGCAGGCGCGCGAGCATCAGCGTGCCGCCTTAGGGACTCGATGTTCCGAATGATGCCATCCAGCCTATTGAGCTTGAGATTCATGCAAACATAAGCGATAGAAAGAACCAGCGTGATATCCATCCATACTCGGAAAGTGAGCGATATCCTGTCATGCACCTCGTGCGGCAACGTTGCCGTGGGTGTGGGTATGTCTCTCGCCCTCAGGGGCGGCCGTTCGGGTGGCGATTGCGTCAGCAGTCTTTTTCGGGAGAGTTCGGCCAATATCGAATGGTCCGCGGCCGACAGGGAAGCCAAGGTGGTCTTTGGCGCATCCGCGGGAGTAGGCCATTCGCTGATGCATTGCCTGAATGCGCCGAGATGGACTGCGGGGGCGCCCAGATATTTTCCGGTACGAAAATCCAGAAAAATCGCCCCCTCAGCGGTTTCGCAGCCCGCCGCATGACTCGCGAAGTAGTACATGCCAGCAAGTCGACAAGCGGGGCCGTGAGACAGCATGATCGATGGGCGTATCAAGGGACTGGCACGCAGATCGCTCTGCGTACCAGCCCGTGCTGCTCTTATCCGATCTTAGTGTAGTGATTGAGGTCACTCGAGCCGAGCATTAAACTGCCCTTGGTCGCTGTCGCAATGTTTCCTAGGACTAAACCGCTCGCGCGGTAGGGGTAGCTCCGATTGGGGTTTGGAGGATTGCTGATGTTTGAGGCTCTGTTTCGTAAGTTGCTAAGTGAGGCAATTCGCCTCGTTTTGCAACCGGAGCAGAGCCATGAACGATTCAGCCCGCAAGGTTTCACCGCTGCGTCAACGCATGATGGAGGAGATGCGTATGCGTCAGCTTGCACCCAAGACCCGGGACGCCTACATCCGCGCGGTCCTTCACTTCACCCGATTTCTGGGCCGCTCACCTGATACGGCCACGGCGGAGGACCTGCGCCGTTACCAACTGCACTGCGTCGATCAGGGGATCTCTGCGATCACGCTGAACGCCACGATCACGGGACTGAAGTTCTTGTTCGATGCCACCCTGGGGCAGCCCGAGTTGCTGGCCAGGATGCACCCCGTGCGCATGTCGCGCACCTTGCCGATCATTTTAAGTCGCGAGGAAGTGAGTCGCCTGCTGGATGCGGCGAAGAACCTCAAGCATCAAACCGCGTTGTCGGTTGCGTATGGGGCTGGACTTCGCGTCAGCGAAGTCACGGCCTTGAAGGTCGGTGATATTGACAGCCAACGCATGCTCCTGCGCGTCGAGCAGGGTAAAGGGCAAAAGGATCGGTATGCGCTACTGCCGCCGATCCTGCTCGAGCGGCTGCGCACCTGGTGGCGCTTCGCCCGGGCGCAGGGCAAGGTACTGCCGGGCGGATATTTATTCCCGGGCCTCGACCCGGTGGACTCCATGAGTACACGGCAGCTGAACCGTGCCGTGCATGAAGCCGCGGCTGCCGCACGCATCGACAAGCGCGTCACGATGCATTCTCTGCGTCACGCGTTTGCCACCCATCTGCTCGAACAGGGAGAAAATATCCGCACCATCCAAGTGCTGCTTGGACATAAAAAATTGGAGACCACAGCGCTCTATACTCATGTCGCGCTGGAGACTTTGCGCAAAGTCTTAAGTCCGTTGGAGAGTTCCAGACCGACGTAGCACTGGCTCGTGCCACGCAACGCCCTGGAGGTCGCGGATATCTTCCGCGCCCACGGGCCGACTTGGCGCCAGCAACAGCAGGGGCACCTAAGCCTCGGCCAGTTGAAGGTCATGTCGGCTATCGAACAGTGCCGCAGCCTCTCGCTCGGCGGCCACGCGCTGCGCTGTTCATCTTGCGCCGAACCGCAGATCGCCTACAACTCGTGCCGTAACCGGCACTGTCCGAAGTGCCAGGGCAGCGCCGCGCAGCGCTGGCTCGAAGCACGCCAAGCGGACCTCTTGCCCGTGGCGTATTACCACGTGGTGTTCACCTTGCCGGCGCCCATCAGCGCCATCGCCTATACCAACAAGGAGACTATCTATGGACTGTTGTTCGACATCGCCGCCGAGACCCTGCGCACGATCGCCGCCGATCCGAAGCACCTGGGAGCTCGGATCGGCACGACACTGGTGCTGCACACCTGGGGCTCGGCCCTGACCCATCATCCGCATGTGCACGGCATCGTACCCGGCGGTGGCCTCGCGCCCGATGCCGATCGGTGGGTACCGTGCAAGCCGGGGTTCTTCCTCTCCGTACGAGTGCTCTCCCGGTTCTTTCGACGCCGCTTCCTGGAAGAACTGCAGAACCTGCATCGTGATGGGCAATTGAAGTTCTTCGGCGATCACGTCGATCTAGCCGACGCCGAGGCCTTCGCCGACTGGCTCATGCCGCTGCGCCAGTGTGAATGGGTCGTCTATGCCAAACGTCCCTTCGCCGGACCCGACGCGGTGCTCGCATATCTATCCCGATACACGCATCGGGTCGCGATCTCCAACTCCCGCCTCGTCGCAGCAGACGAGCGCGGCGTCACGTTCCGCTGGAAGGACTACCGCGAACACGGCCGCACCCGCCAGAAAACCATGACCCTGGCCACCGAGGAGTTCATGCGCCGCTTCCTGCTGCACGTGCTCCCCTCAGGCTTTCATCGCATCCGGCACTACGGGCTCCTCGCCAACGCCAACCGCAAGCGCGATGTCTCCACCGTTCGCGAGTTGCTGCATCAGCCGATCCCCGTCGTTGCCGCTAACCCCACCGCCACAGGCTCCGTGAAGCCTACCTACGTGTGTCGCCACTGCGGCGCGCCGATGCTCGTCATCGAGACCTTCGCGCGCGCCCAACAGATCCGCGGACCGCCGGGCTCATCGGCCCCACAATGATAGACATTGCGTCAATCAACAAAACGTTGCCGGCGGCATTTTACTCAACCATGCCGTCGCAAACGCCCGTGGCCTCAATCTGCAAATCGATCCAATGTCGGCACGACAATCGCTTCTTGAACGCACAGTGCCATGGCGTGATTGCCGGGCTACCGACATTCATCGATCACGCCGTCGCGATAATCGTTGTCGCCTCGGTCTCTGCTGACAATCAAATCGCCATAGCGCCGCGCCAGCGCTGACCTCATCAGCACGCTCCCGCGGTTTCCTCCCTGGAGGCTTGTCCAACACCTGCCCCAATCCTCACCGGGTTGGACAGCTCAGCGCGCACCGGCAGGTGTCGGACAACCCTTAACCTTAGCTGACACTCGCGACAGGTAGCTTCGGGTCGATATCAGAATTGTGAAATCGATTCGACGATGTGGCGGAAGAGGATACGATCAAGCGATGCCAAGGCGTTGATGGATCACCC
>JALYIW010000044.1 GCA_030775625.1 Pseudomonadota bacterium
CAAGGACGTTGGCAACGTCGATGTCGTACCCCGCCGGTTCCCCTTTCGCATCGACCGTTCCGTAAAGCGGAACACCCGACAACACACCGATTTTGACGCCTCCACGTTTGACGATGTCGTCGATCGGTCCACCCCAGGCGTTTGATGTCACAGCAACCCAAAGTGTCAACGCGGTTACCCATCCCCAAAGCGCCGGCGCGGTTCGCACTAAAGAACGAATGACAGTCATATTTCCTCGCTCACGCGTTGTGTTATCGGTAACATAAATCAGTGACAAGGCAGTGGCTATGGGGGTTTCCCCACTTGGGTGCAACGCGAAGCGCTGGTACAAGCGCACCACCTCCGCCAACGAGCGTGGTCGGGCTGTCTCGCCGACAAACAATGGCGGGACTTCGCGCCTTACGGCATCGGCGCCGTTGAACCGGATCCGGGCTTTCGGTTCTTTGACGGAGGCGGCGTCCGCCAGCTGCGCGTTGCCTTGCACCACGAAGTCCAGCGTCTGCTCCATGGCCAACGGATGCGTCAGTAGCAACATGTCTGTGCGTCGGCTGGCTTGACCGCCTTGCTCGCCTCGCTTTTCGGCGGAATCGGCATCTCAATCGAGACGAATGGGGGTTCCCGCCGGTCAGTGCCGTTCGCGCCGCCTTGGTCGGCACGCGTGGCTCCTATCCGCTATCGGAAATCTTGACGCGACCTCATGCCACTGGCGCAAAAGATTGGCGTTTGCAGCTTCGCAGCGTCATTTCTTCTCCAGGGGCTTGCCGTTGTAGGCACCTGAAGGCCGGCACCCTGTATCTGAAGATTCTCAGTTGGTATTGGCTGCTGTGGTTGTCGACCTCGGTGACTCTTGGGCGTAACGCCTATTTCGGACTTTCGTCGTTGCATTGGGTGAACCGTCCCAGATTTCGAGGAGGCTCAACCGTCGACAGTACTGACAGTACTGCAATGAATAGCTTCTTTAGGGCAAGTCTGATCAAGTCCCCTGGCCCGGCGATTGCTGCGGTTTTGCCAGAGTAAGAGCTTGAGGGACGACGATGAAGCAGCAGACACTGGCGATGGCAGCTGACCAAGGCGCGGGATTCGAGCAGTACCGACGCCGCACCAAGCGCGAGGACTTTCTGGACGCGATGAACGCCATCGTGCCGTGGGCGGCGTTGTGCGCGGTGATCGAGCCGCACTACCCAAAGGCTGGGAACGGGCGCCCCCCGATTGGCCTGGAGCGCATGTTGCGCATCCACCTGCTGCAGCACTGGTTCAACCTGGCCGACAACGGAAGCATGAGCTTGGCAAGAAGATCTTTGCCGAAGTCGGCCAAGTGCTGCAAGCCAGTGGGTTTCAGTCCATCAAAGTTTGATGGACGTCATCGTTACGCTGCTATCGCCGCTAAGCAAGGTGGGATGGCGGGCCGCTCACGCTTCTCCGGCACGCAGGTACCTCTTGATGGTGTTGCGAGACAGCCCAGTTCGCCGGGCTATCTCTCGAATGGACAGTTGCTCGCGCAGCGCCCAACGCCTGATGACACTCAATGTCGCCACGTCAATCACTCCTACGCTCCCTGCCACTCAAAGCAGCAGGCTAGGGTTCTTGCGTGGGTCAGTTTTAGATGGAAATCGCCGCGGTCACTGGATCACTTCTGGATGGAAATCAACAGTCACGCTTCTTGTCGGCATTCTTGGTCGAGCTCGGCGCGCCGATCAGCGTGGCGTCGACGATGGTGCCGGTCTTGACCTGAAACCGCTGCTCACCGGCTTCGGTGTGATCGATGCAGGTGCGCCGCAAGATGGCGGCTCTTGGCAGGGACGCGCAAAACAAGCTCGACGCCCCGCTCGCGCCGAGCAGCCACCGTCGGCGGTCAAAGGACAAGGGCAAGCTCTAGGCGCTGCATGCGCCAGAGGCCGAGTGCATTTCGAAGGGCAAGGCCCGCAACCCGTACGAGTTGTGCCCTTGGCACGCCGCCGACCGCAGATCCCTGTTCATCGCCGCCATAACGCTGTCAGCGCGCCTTCGGCCAGATGACACCGGCTACTACGCTGATCACAATTTAGCAGGGCTGACGACTTACGACTTACGTGCCAGAAGCTGCGAACTAGGGATGCCGAGTCCCCCTTCCGATCCGCGAAGTAACGCCCGGAGTTCCCGCCAAGGGCCTTGTCGATCTAGCGAAGGCTCGGGTTGGTGCGACCCACTTCGTGGGTTGGTACATGGATCGTCGCCACAGCGGTATCCGCGACGTCAGCCCCACGTAGCGCCGTGCCCGAGAGGATCACGCGATCCTCGCCGCACGGCACGAGCTCTACGTCAAACCTCGCGAGCGCAACCCAGCTCGGCATCTTCACTTTCAACCCCGAGCGCGACTCGTTGGTTGCACTGGTCTCGACCTTCGAAGCAGTTGGCTTAGCGCTTACCGCGTACCAAGCGGAAACTCTGGCTCACCCATTCTACTAGCATAAACATGAGCCGTCTCTGCTACGTCACGTTGATTTGCCATCCAATCGGAAGCTTCTAGTTTCTGCGCCCCCAGATATTCATCATACAGCTGTCGCGCTAACTGACGACATTGTTCAACATTTTTATTGCCGTTTTGAGTGCATCCCACCCGCAACATATTTTGAGCATACTCCATCTCT
Source organism: Pseudomonadota bacterium (assembly GCA_030775625.1). Taxonomy (GTDB): domain Bacteria; phylum Pseudomonadota; class Gammaproteobacteria; order Steroidobacterales; family Steroidobacteraceae; genus Bog-1198. The sequence continues at coordinate 2,628 of JALYIW010000044.1, forward strand.
TGCTCGTCATAGTTTGCTCGCTTCCAAATAGGATACTGCTGTGACTGATCGGTTGCAATCTGGGCTTCGGCAGCCGCCTCGAACAGCTTGCGCCTAGCGGGGGGGGGCGCTGGATTCGTAGGCTCGCACGTCCATCCCGCCGGGCATTGGAACGCGGCAGTCACTGGCTGCTTCATATGCTGCCCCATCCAACCAAAATCGCGAAAATTATTATAAACGCCCTTGGCGGCAAAGCCACACAAACCCCCGACGAAACCTACCGAAAAAAACTTAAACATAACAGTCGTCATTCCCGCAGGCGTCCAATGCGCCGCATTGACGGTTCGCTCCCCAAGGCCACCTCCTAGCAATTCAGGTGTCGAATACCAAGACAACATACCCGCTGGAATCGCACAGGCTGCCGAGGCGAGAAGACCGACACCCAGACCTGCCCAGTCCGTCCTTTGAAAGTGTCCAAGTACCTGTCCGAATCCGTAGGCGCCGGTCCACCCTGCCGCTGCAAGCATACCGACCTGTAGTTGTTGCTTTAAAGTCGCATGGGCTGGCACTGAGGTCATCGTGATAGATGCTGCCAACGCAACAATGCTAGCCCTCATTACGGAAAAACGCGTTTTGGATTTGAGTTGCATTTTCATGATTTAATCTCAAGGTTGTGATTGAATACAAATCGATCATCTTCTGCGGGCCACGTCACAAGCCAGTTGCAACAAGCATGACGGCCACACTCACTGGGGCTCCCAGCGACGGTCGAGGTTCTGAAGCCGGGCTTGGTATGCCTTCACATTCATCATCATCGTCGCATACTGTTCTGGTTCGAGTTGATTGCGAAAATGCTCAAGCATTTGTTGATGATCCGCGTCTGTTC
>JALYIW010000045.1 GCA_030775625.1 Pseudomonadota bacterium
ACCCTGGGCCCGGCCGAGGCGGTTCATGATGGCTTCGATGTCGGCGAAGGTGTTGCGGAACACACCGTTGCGTGAACCTTCGAGGAAGGGCTTTTCTCAATCGAATAAATTCCTGGATGCGCGCCGCCGCCGGGAACAAGCCGATGTTGATCGAGCCCATGTTGAGCGACGTCATTTCCGGGCTCGCCGACTCCGGCGCTTCGAGCCGCTCATCGAGCGTCATACCCGCGAGACGGGTGTCCACATGGCGGTGGCCACCGACTGCAACCCGGGGAACTCACCCTGCACGTCGATCCTGCTGGCGCTCAACATGGCCTGCACGCTATTTGGCCGCACACCCGAGGAGGCCATCAGCGGCGTGACGCGGCAAGCGGCGCGCGCCCTCGGTATCCTGAATGAGGTTGGGACGCTGGAGGTGGGAAAGCGCGCAGACATCGTGTTTTGGCGCATCGATCGACCCGCCGAACTGTGCTACGGGTTGGGCGCCAACCCTTGCGTCGATGTGCTGTATCGAGGAAAACTTCGATCGATTCAGGCGCCCTCGAAACTTGTCAATACAGCCACCACGCGGGCCTGAGTGCGCCTGAAATCGCGCCATTGCGCTTGCTGCGAGACAGCAATTTCCTTGACACTCGCACGCCCGGTTCCTACAATCGCCGGCCTTTGTCTCCGGGCACAAGTGCCGGACACAAATGCCCGTTAACTAGTCAATGCATCAACGGCCGCTTGCTCTTAAAGGTACGGCTCCTAAAGGTATTTATGGCGACGACGACCCAACTGATTCGTACCGGCCGAAATGAGCCCGCTTGGAAATCCAAGGTGCCGGCGCTCGCGGCGTCGCCGCAAAAGCGCGGTGTCTGCACTCGTGTCTATACGACCACGCCCAAAAAGCCGAATTCCGCGCTGCGCAAGGTTTGCCGCGTACGTTTGACCAATGGTTATGAGGTCTCGAGCTACATCGGCGGCGAAGGCCACAATTTGCAAGAGCACTCGGTGGTATTGATCCGCGGCGGCCGCGTCAAGGATCTGCCGGGTGTTCGGTATCACACCGTGCGCGGCGCCCTCGACTGCGCCGGAGTCAGCGATCGTCGGCAGGGCCGATCCAAGTACGGCGCCAAGCGTCCCAAGAAATAAGGTTTCCCATGTCCCGCAGAGCAGCAGCCCCGCATCGCACCATCCTTCCTGATCCTAAGTTCGGGAACGATATGTTGGCCAAATTCATCAACATGGTGATGGAGCGCGGCAAGAAGTCGGCCGCCGAAAAGGTCGTGTATGGTGCCATCGATCGCATCGGCGACAAGAGTGGGCGTGCCGGCGGCGAAGCAATCGCTGTCCTGCAGCAGGCGTTGGACAATGTCAAGCCGGTGGTTGAAGTCAAATCTCGCCGCGTCGGCGGGGCCACCTATCAGGTGCCCGTCGAAGTGCGCGCCAACCGCCGCCAGACACTAGCCATGCGCTGGGTCATCGAAGCCGCCACGGGGCGCAGCGAGAAATCCATGGCCCATCGCCTGGCCGCCGAGCTCATGGAGGCCGCCGAAAACCGCGGCGCCGCGGTGCGCAAGCGCGAAGACACTCATCGCATGGCGGAAGCCAACAAGGCGTTCGCACACTATCGCTGGTAGCCCTGGCAGCCGGTGGCCGACTGGCATTGCGCCGGATAGGCCATAATCGATCTATCGGACGGGGTCGCAGCGGCCCCGTGAATTGTTGCGCGAAGCGCATGAACAAGCCTGGAAATACTGGGAATAACTACCTTGGCACGCACTACGCCCATCGAGCGATACCGAAATATCGGTATTTCGGCTCATATCGACGCGGGGAAAACCACCGCGACGGAGCGTATTTTGTTTTACACCGGCGTATCCCACAAGATCGGTGAAGTTCACGACGGCGCCGCCGTCATGGATTACATGGAGCAGGAACAGGAGCGCGGCATCACCATCACCGCGGCCGCCACCACGTGTTTCTGGAAGGGGATGGACAAGAGCTTCCCCGAATACCGCATCAACATCATCGATACGCCGGGACACGTCGATTTCACCATTGAAGTGGAGCGAAGCCTGCGGGTGCTGGACTCCGCTGTTGCCGTGTATTGCGCGGTGTCGGGCGTGCAGCCGCAGTCGGAGACGGTCTGGCGTCAAATGAACAAGTACGGCGTGCCGCGCATCGCCTTCGTCAACAAGATGGACCGCGCCGGCGCAAATTTCCTGCGTTGCGTGGAGCAGATCAAGACTCGCCTGCGGGGCAATCCGGTTCCGATTCAGCTGCCCATCGGCGCCGAAGACGGGTTCATCGGCGTAGTCGACCTGGTGAAGATGAAGTCCATTTGGTGGGACGAAGCAACCCAGGGCATGAAGTTCGAGTACCGCGAAATTCCGCCGGCCATGCTCAAAGAGTGCGAGGAATGGCGCGCCAAGATGATCGAGGCGGCCGCCGAAGGCGAGGAGACGCTGCTCAACAAGTACTTGGAGACCGGCGAACTCAGCGACCAAGAGATACAAAAGGGATTGCGTGCCCGGGCCTTGAAGAACGAAGTCTGCCTGGTGACTTGCGGTTCGGCTTTCAAGAACAAGGGCGTGCAGGCCGTACTCGACGCCATCGTGCAATACATGCCCTCGCCGGTTGAAGTGCCGGCGGTCAAAGGAATGAGCGAGAACGGCGCGCCGATGACGCGAATGGCTGATGACAATCAGCCATTCTCGGCGCTGGCGTTCAAGATTCTAAATGACCCTTTCGTGGGCAATCTGACGTTCTTTCGCGTGTATTCAGGCACCCTGAATTCGGGTGATCAGGTGTTCGTGCCCAACCGGAATCGTAACGAACGCATCGGCCGCCTGTTGCAAATGCATGCCAGTGAGCGTTCTGAAATCAAGGAAGTACGTGCCGGTGATATCGCGGCCGCAGTCGGCTTGAAGGACGTGACCACGGGCGACACGCTGTCGGATCCCGAAAAGGTCATCATTCTGGAAAAGATGGAGTTCCCGGAGCCCGTCATTTCCGTCGCCGTGGAGCCCAAGACCAAGGTTGACCAGGAAAAGATGGGCATCGCCCTGCAGCGTTTGGCGAAGGAAGATCCTTCGTTTCGCGTGCACACGGACCAGGAGTCAGGCCAGACCATCATTTCGGGAATGGGCGAATTGCACCTGGAAATCATCGTCGACCGCATGAAGCGCGAATTCAAAGTCGACGCGAATGTCGGTAAGCCGCAGGTGGCCTATCGCGAAACCCTGCGCGGCACGGTGGAGTCGGAAGGCAAGTTCGTGCGCCAGTCCGGGGGCCGCGGCCAGTACGGCCATGTGTGGTTGAGGATCGAGCCGCTCGAAGCCGGGAAAGGCTATGAATTCGTCAACGGAATCGTCGGCGGCGCCGTGCCGCGTGAATTCATTCCGGCGGTGGACAAGGGCATTCAGGAAGCCGTGCAGACCGGAGTGATTGCGGGCTATCCCATCGTTGACGTGAAAGTCACGATATTCGACGGTTCGTATCACGATGTCGACTCGAACGAAATGGCGTTCAAGATCGCCGGCTCCCTAGGCTTCAAGGAGGGCTTCCGCAAGGCCAAACCGGTATTGCTCGAGCCCATCATGAAGGTCGAAGTCGTGACGCCGGAGGACTATTACGGCGACATCGTCGGCGACCTGAGCCGCCGTCGCGGTCAGATCGTCGGCATGGAGGATTCAGCTTCCGGAAAGATCGTGACAGCGGATGTGCCGCTTGCCGAAATGTTTCAGTATTCGACGTCCATGCGCTCCATGAGCCAGGGCCGCGCGAATTACACGATGGAATTCGCGAAGTACATGGAAGTGCCGAACAATGTCGCCGATGCCGTCATGAAAAAAGATCTTTAAGGTCCTATCCGTTTCACTAATTTTTGAGAGGTACTTGCCGTGTCGAAGGGGAAGTTTGAGAGGAACAAGCCGCACGTAAATGTGGGGACCATAGGGCATGTTGATCACGGCAAGACGACCTTGACGGCGGCCTTGACGAAGGTGATGGCGGAGAAGTTTGGCGGGGAGTTCAAGGCGTACGACCAGATAGACAAGGCGCCGGAGGAGAGAGCGCGGGGGATCACGATAGCGACGGCGCACGTGGAGTACCAGAGCGAGGCGCGCCACTACGCGCACGTGGACTGTCCTGGGCACGCGGATTACGTGAAGAACATGATCACGGGTGCGGCGCAGATGGACGGGGCGATTTTGGTAGTTTCGGCGGCGGATGGGCCGATGCCGCAGACGCGGGAGCACATTTTGTTGGCGCGCCAGGTGGGGGTGCCGTACATCGTGGTGTTTTTGAACAAGGCGGACATGGTGGACGATGCGGAGCTGCTGGAGCTGGTGGAGCTCGAAGTGCGGGATTTGCTGACGCTGTACAAATTTCCGGGCGATGCGACGCCGATCATCACGGGCTCGGCGCTCAAAGCCTTGGAAGGGGATGCGAGTGAGGTGGGGGTAGGGGCGGTGCTCAAGCTGGTCAAGGCGCTGGATGATTACATTCCGGTGCCGAAGCGGGCGGTGGAGGGGGCATTTCTGATGCCGGTGGAGGACGTGTTCTCGATCGCCGGGCGCGGCACGGTGGTGACGGGAAGGATTGAGCGCGGGATCGTGAAGATCAACGATGAGGTGGAGATCGTGGGGATTCGCCCGACGAGCAAGACGACGTGCACGGGGGTGGAGATGTTTCGCAAGCTCCTGGATGAGGGGCAGGCGGGAGATAACGTGGGGGTGCTGCTGCGCGGCACGAAGCGCGAGGAAGTGGAGCGCGGTCAAGTGCTGTGCAAGCCGGGCAGCATCATGCCGCACACGAAGTTCGAGGCAGAGGTGTATGTGCTGACGAAGGAGGAGGGAGGCCGGCACACGCCGTTCTTCAAGGGCTATCGGCCGCAGTTCTACTTTCGCACCACCGATGTGACGGGGGCGGTGGAGCTGCCGGAGGGGACCGAGATGGTGATGCCGGGGGATAACATCAAGATCGTGGTGGAGCTGATTGCGCCGATCGCGATGGAGCAGGGCCTGCGTTTCGCCATCCGCGAGGGCGGCAAAACCGTCGGCGCAGGTGTGGTTGCCAAAGTGATTGCGT
>JALYIW010000046.1 GCA_030775625.1 Pseudomonadota bacterium
ATTCAGGATCGGCCGCCGACCCACGGGCGCCAAGTGCGCGCTCGAGATCCGCGGAAATCACCTCGACTTTTTCCTCCGGTGGGATCTCACGCCGCACCATGACGTAGTGGCGATCGGCGTTCGGGCGCAGCTCATCGAAGCTCGGCAGGATATCGCTCAAGCGAAGGCCGGCATGGTATTCGAACGACCCGGGCCGAAACACATAGCCCGACAGCACCACGGAATTTTCGAGCGTCGGACGGATGGCGGGCACGCGCAGCTTGTCGCCATTGGCCAATTCCGCGCTGCGCCCGGCCACAGCGGTCAAATCGATGGTGCGCATCTCACGCAGACGTGACGGCTGAATACGCTCCAATTGAGCCTGTTTCCCGTCGGCATCCGGCAATAGGCCTCCAGCGATGTCGATCACCTGCGCGACGCTCTTTTCCGACTTGAGTTCGTAGATCGCCGGCCGGCGCACCGCGCCAAACACGGACACCGTGTCGCCGATGGGAGGAATGAAGATGACATCGCCCGGCATCAATTGTTGATCGGCGCCGGTATTGCCGTGCAGCAACAGATCATACAAGTCGAGTACCGTCACCAATCGGCCGCTGCGCCTCAATTCGATTTTGCGCAGCGATCCAATCTTCTTCACTCCTCCGCTGACGAACAAGGCATTGGTCATGGTGGACAAGCCGCTCACCGTGTACGAACCAGGCTTCTCCGCATCGCCCAGCACGAACACGCGGATGGAGCGCAAACCACCCATGGTCACACTGACGCGAGAACCGATGAGTTGCTGCGTCACGCGCTGCTCGATGACGGCGCGCGCCCGGTCGAAGGACATGCCGCTCACCATGATCGGGCCAAGTTTCGGGAAATTGACACGCCCGTCGCGGCCCACCGTGAGCACATAGCTTGCCGGCTCGTTGCCGTACAGCTGAACGTTCAGCGTGTCACCCGGCCCCACGAGATAATCGATCGGCACTTGAATGTCCGATACCGGGGCAAACGTGCTCGGCACCCCCTCGAATAAATCGTATCCGAATGGCTTGAGCGCCTGCTCGTCGAATGGCTGGAGGCGCAACAGCGTGAGCTTCACCGTGAAGTCGCGCAGATCCGGATCGGCGCTGAGCCGATTGGCGGCCTCATCGGCCGTCAACCCGGCCAGCGGTATCGCGGGCAGCCCCGGCAATTCGAGCACTCCAAACCGATTGAGGCGGTAGGGATTGTTCTTGAGGATCAGCTGGCGCTTTTCCTCGGACTTTTCCCTTTCCTCGTCTGTTCTCGGTTTCGTCTCCGCCTTGATGTCCGCTTTGACGCGGCCGTAATCATTATTATTGCTGCCCCGAATGTTCCGGTTGTTTCTCGTGCCGCTGACGCTGCTGTCATTGGCGTTGCTGCCGATCACACCAACGTCATTGGCGCCATTGGTACCGTTGATACCGCTGATGCCAACGCCAGCGGCGCCGATGTCGTTTCCACTGGGGTTCGCGCCGTTCGGAACTGAGTTGGTATCCCTATACCTGTCGATGGGAGTCAGGTCGATCAAGACCGTGTCGTCCGGCCGCAGCTCCGGATTTTCATCAGACTGACGGAGGGTACGGTCGTCGAGTGTCTTCCTCTTGAGCTTCAGCAAGTCATTCGATTGATCGGTCTTTGGCTGCACGGTCTCCGGCATGCTGAGCTTGGAATCGGTTTTCGTGCCGGTCCCGCCTGTGCCGAGCATTCCTTGCAGGGCGTCCTGCTGATCCTTGGGCAGACTCTTCAGCGCATTGAGCTGCTCGGCGGTGGGCGTCTGCGCCGAGGCCGCCAGACCGCTCAACATCAAGACCAAAAAAATGCTTAGAAATCTATTGAGCATGGTTAACCGCGAGCGCAATTTTCAACCAGGAACGACTTCATGCCGTCATCAACCATCGGTTTTCTTCCTGCCCGCATTGAGCCCTTCGATTCGTCGACGTTGACGGCATTTTCTGTCCAATAATCACTTGTTGAACCCGCGCCGGGGGGGCGGATTGTAGGTACACACGACGAGCCTGGCAACCAGCCGGCTCCGCTCTGCCTCGCGCAAAGTCTAACCGACGCCTTAGGGTCGCTTATAGTTTTTCTCGATCCACGCGGCGTAATCCCGTCCCAGCAGCATCTGCCACCACCCCGTATTTGCCAAGTACCAGTCCAGGGTGGCGCTTAGGCCCTGGGCGAGCCCCCGCGCCGGCGCGTAACCCAACTCGCGTTCAGCCTTGCGGTAGTCGATGGCATAGCGTCGGTCATGCCCGGGACGGTCGCGAACGTAGCTGATCAACTGCTCTGCCCGCCTCCGATGGGCGGCGGGGGCCTCGGGAAACCGCTTTTTAGCATCGCCATGCTCGGCCAGATACTCATC
>JALYIW010000047.1 GCA_030775625.1 Pseudomonadota bacterium
TGCCCGGGGACAACATCAAGATTGTGGTGGAGTTGATTGCGCCGATTGCGATGGAGCAGGGCTTGCGCTTTGCGATCCGCGAGGGCGGCAAAACCGTCGGTGCCGGCGTCGTCGCTAAAGTGATCGCGTAAAATGCGCATTGCGCAAAGTTCACGGGGTTCAGGCGGACTCCGGTTTCGAAGTCCGGGCCGACGCAGCCCGGTCAGTGTCGGCGCGTAGCGCCTGGATAGGGCAGTAGCTCAATTGGCAGAGCGGCGGTCTCCAAAACCGCAGGTTGGGGGTTCGATTCCCTCCTGCCCTGCCATTTGAGCAGGTGTAAGGCACCTAGTTATATGGCAGAAGTTCAAACAGCGCCGTCGGCGTCGTCGAAGGACACCGGGCTGCTAGCGCTCGCGGTCCTGGTGGCGTTGTTCGGCATCGGTGCGTTCTATTGGTACGACGATCGGCCGTTGCCGCTGCGGATCGGCATGGTCGTGGCCGGCCTGGCGCTGGGCGCCGGCCTTACCTGGTTCAGCTGGTATGGCCGCGAATTCTGGCAGTTTGCCCAGGCTTCTCGAATCGAACTGCGCAAGGTCGTGTGGCCATCGCGTGACGAGACCGTCAAGACCACCTACGTGGTCTTCATTTTTGCCATCGTAATGGGCTTGTTTTTTTGGGGACTCGATTGGGTTCTCACCTGGATGACCCGGTTGTTGACCGGTCAGTCCGCCTGACCGATTCGGAGCGCTTATGTCCTTGCGATGGTATGTGGTTCACGCCTATTCGAACTTCGAGCACAAAGTCTCCGCGTCGCTCAAAGAGCGGGTCAAGCGCGCGGGCTTGGAGTCCAAGTTCGGCGAGATTCTCGTGCCGACCGAGGAAGTCGTGGAAATGCGCGACGGCCAGAAGCGCAAATCGGATCGGAAGTTTTTTCCGGGGTATGTGCTCGTGCAGATGGAGATGGACGAGGACACCTGGCATTTGGTGAAGGAAGTGCCGAAGGTGCTGGGCTTTATCGGCGGCACCAGCGACAAGCCTGCGGCGATCACCGACAAAGAGGCGATGTCGATCCTGCGACGGGTGGAGGAGGGCGTCGACAAGCCCAAGCCCAAGGTCTTGTTCGAGCCGGGAGAGGTCGTGCGCGTGACGGATGGGCCGTTCAACGACTTCAACGGCGTCGTGGAATCGGTGAACTATGAGAAGAACCGGCTGCAGGTCGCGGTGCAGATCCTGGGGCGATCGACGCCCGTCGAGCTGGATTTCTCGCAAGTCGAAAAAGGTTGAGCGTGTTTGTTCGCACCCACAGGAGCTTAGCGGATGGCGAAGAAAGTAACGGGGTATATCAAGCTGCAGATCCCGGCAGGCCAGGCAAATCCCAGCCCTCCGGTCGGTCCGGCGCTCGGTCAGCAGGGCGTCAACATCATGGAATTCTGCAAGGCCTTCAACGCCCAGACGCAGAGCCTGGAAAAAGGCTTGCCGACTCCGGTGGTGATCACGGTGTACAGCGACCGCAGCTTCACCTTCATCATGAAGACGCCGCCTGCGTCCGTGCTGATCGCCAAGGCGCTCGGCATACCGAAGGGCAGCGCCACGCCGAACACCGCCAAAGTGGGCAAAGTGTCGCGTAAGCAGCTCGAAGATATCGCCAAATTGAAAATGCCCGATTTGACCGCCGGTGATCTCGATGCGGCGGTGCGCACCATCGCGGGCAGCGCCCGCAGCATGGGCGTCGACGTGGAAGGAGTGTGACATGCCAGCCGTTGCCAAACGAACCAAGACTTGGAAAGCGAAACTGCCTCCCGGCAAGACCTATGCGATCGACGATGCATTGAAGATGGTCAAGGAACTTGCGACGGCGAAGTTCAACGAATCCGTCGATGTATCGGTCAATCTCGGCGTGGACGCGACCAAATCTGACCAGCAAGTCCGCGGCTCCACTGTCATGCCTCATGGCACGGGCAAGGCCGTGCGCGTTGCCGTATTCACCCAGGGCAAGAATGCCGACGCCGCCAAGGCCGCCGGTGCCGACATCGTCGGCTTCGAGGACCTTGCCGAGAAGGTCAAGGCCGGGCAGATCGATTTCGACGTCGTGATCGCGAGCCCGGATGCCATGCGCATCGTGGGCCAACTGGGGCAAATTCTGGGGCCCCGCGGATTGATGCCCAACCCCAAGGTCGGCACGGTGACGCCGAACGTGGCGGAAGCCGTGAAGAACGCCAAGTCCGGGCAGGTCCGCTATCGGACCGACAAAGGCGGCATCGTGCATGCACAGATCGGCCGCGCCAGCTTCGAGCCGGCGGCGCTGAAGGAGAATCTGCTGGCACTGGTCGCGGATTTGCAAAAGATCAAACCGGCAACGTCGAAGGGCGTTTACCTGAAAAAACTGACGCTGTCCTCGACCATGGGTCCGGGCGTCGCGGTTGATCAGTCAAGTCTCGGACTGTAGAGACGATTTGAATTGATGGAAGGCTGCAGCCGGCTAAAGGCGGCTGCAACCATCATCGAAGACCGCAGGCGGGCAAAGGCCCTTAAAAAGAGGATCGGACAGATCGAGCCTGCGCAGATGGTGGGACCCTAATCAGGAACTCCTGATGAAGGTCGCACCGGGAGTACGGCCGCGTACTCCAAGGGTGGGCAGGAGCTGAAGGTTCCTGCCTGGTGTGTGACGCTTCTTTCCGGAGACCGAACATGGCGCTTAAGTTAGAAGAAAAGAAGGTGGTGGTGACGGAGGTCAACGCGGTTGCGGCGAAAGCCCTGGCCGTCGTCGGCGCGGAGAACCGCGGCTTGACGGTGACGCAGATGACAGACTTGCGGGCGAAGGCGCGCAAGGACGGCGTTTATTTGCGCATCGTCAAAAATACGCTCGCACGCCGTGCCGTCGCCGGCACGGCATTCGAGTGCATATCGCCGGCCTTGAAGGGGCCGATCGTCCTCGCATTCTCCAACGATGATCCGGGCGCTGCCGCGCGGCTCGTCAAGGCGTTTTCGAAGGACAGCGACAAGTTGGTGACGACGGTCGTGTCCTTGGGCTGGCAATTGCTCAAGCCACAGGACCTCGATCGCGTGGCTGCGTTGCCGACGCGCGCTCAAGCGATCTCCCAGTTGCTGGGCGTGATGAAGGCGCCGATTGGCAAGTTCGTTGCGACCCTGGCGGCGCCGCAATCGAAGTTGGTGAGAACATTGGCGGCTGTGCTCGAGGCCAAGCGAACGGAGGCCGACACCGGCACTGCGTCCGCATAGTTGAACGAGAGCGATTCGCGCAAACCTGATTCGGGTCGAAGGACCTTTAAAGCATTTATTTGGAGACAATGATGGCTGTTAGCAAAGACG
>JALYIW010000048.1 GCA_030775625.1 Pseudomonadota bacterium
CACCGGAGTGGGATTTCAGGTTGGAATCGCGGTGCTCGGCCAGATGCTTGGATTGCAGGTTTACTCCCGGCGGACGGTCGTACAACTCGCTCAAGTTTTGCGCGGCCTGCCGCACGTCCACCTGCCAACGCTGGCCCTCTCAACCGTAGCCGTAGCAGGCGTCCTTGTCTTAGGCCGGTTTGCGCCAAGAATCCCTGCCCCCCTTCTGGCCGTCGCGGGCTCCATCGCGGCCAGCGCTACCTGGAACTTTGCCGCGCGCGGCATCGCCGTCATTGGTCCTGTGGTGGGCGGCCTGCCGCTGCTGCACGTGCCCGATCTGACCTGGCGCGACATCGAGCTGTTGGTTCCTGTAGCCGGTTCGTGCTTTGTCATGATCCTTGCGCAGAGCGCGGCCACTGCGCGCATGTACGCCACGCGCAACCATCAGACCCTGGATGAAAACGCCGACCTGGCCGGACTGTGCGCGGCCAACGCAGCCGCCGGGCTCAGCGGCACGTTTGTGGTCAATGGAAGTCCAACGCAAACAGCCCTGGTGGAAAGTTCCGGCGGGCGCAGCCAGATAGCCCACGTTGCCGCTGCCGCGGTGGTTGCGCTCGTGCTTCTGTTCTTGACTCCGCTGTTGCAGTACCTGCCGCTGAGTGTGCTCGGCGCCATCGTGTTCGTTGTTGCCCTTCACCTCATCGATGTCCGAGGACTGCGGGGTATTCGCCACGAGAGCCCCGGCGAATTTGTGCTGGCTGCGGCCACCGCGGGCGTCGTCGTACTGGCCGGCGTTGGGCAGGGAATCGTGTTCGCCATGGTGCTTTCCCTCCTCCGCATTGTCCGCCACAGCTATCATCCCCATACCGCGGTGCTGGTGAAAGGTGAAGCGGGATTATGGCAGTTGACCGCAGTTGTTCCTGGCGCTCGAACCGAGCCGGGTTTAGTAATTTATCGCTTCGGGGCTGCGCTGTTTTACGCGAACGCCGGCCGTTTTGCAGAAGAGGTCCGTCTGCTTGCCGGGCCGGCGCCTTCGCCGGTGCGCTGGCTGGTGGTGGACGCGGCGGCAATCACTCAGGTGGATTACACCGCTGCGCGCGTGGTGCGCGAGCTTCAGGACGACCTGGCACACCGAGGCGTCGCCTTGGTCTTCGCACGCGTGCAGTCGGATTTAAGGCCGGACTTCGATCGCCACCAGCTCACGGAAATCATCGGCGCCGATAGGATATTTGGAACCCTGCACGATGCACTCGCCTGCTACCACCTTACGAGTAGCGCAGCAGGGCCTTGAACCCGAAATCCATGTGCTGTTGGATATGGCAGTGGAACAACGTCAGTCCCGGCTGATCGGCGGTGAAGTCCACGCTGGCGCGTCCGAAAGTGGGCACCACCACCGTGTCCTTGATCACGCCGGATGTGGCTTTGCCATAAATCTCGGCGATCTCGAGTTGGTGCCGATGCAGATGCAATGGATGCGCATCGTCGGTGCGATTATGAAACGTCAGTCGGTATCGCGTGCCCTGTTTGAGCACAAACTCCTGCTCATGCGGATAGGATTTGCCGTTTACAGTGAAGCTGTTGAATTTGCCGGCGCCGCGCGGCACCTTTTCAAACACCATGTCCAATCGTTCGGTCGGCGCGGATTGTGACGCCGCTTTGCCGAAACCCGATGAGTTGCCGAAGACGGTATAGTCCCAATTCGGTTTCGGCGGCGCCACCCACTGCGGCGTGCGATGTTGATTGGCGTATTCAATCACGATGCCGAGGCCCCCTTCGCGCACCGGGTCCTCGGGCGCGCCCAGGATCCAAACGCCGGGCTGGTTCATCTGGACCCACGCGTCAATGCGCTCCCCCGGACCCAGCATCAACACGTCCACCGCCGCAGGCGTGGGCACGGGATTTCCATCCAGCGCGATCACGTTGAATTTGTGGCCGGGGAGTGCCACGTGGCGATTCTCTATTGCGCTGGCGTTCAGAAAATGAAACAGCACGCGCTGTCCGGCATTCACGCGGACAGGCTCCCCGGCCCCCAGCGCCTTATCGTTGATGGAATAAATATCGGCTGCTACCTCCGGCCCCACCGGCCGCGTATCCAGCACCGCCGGTTTTTCAGGTTGTGGCGACGCGGAATCGAGATCGTCGGTGTCCATCGACTGGTTGGTGAAATAAGGCTCCCAATCCCGCAGCGCCAGATAATGTTCCTGATCGTAGCCGCCTGGATTATTCCCTCCCTCGATGATCAGAAAGCCGAACATCCCGGTGTAACTGCCCCGGTGCAAGTCGTCCATCGACATGGTGTGGGTGTGATACCAACGGGTGCCAGCCGGAGTGGGCGTGAATTGATAGCGGCGGCTTCCGTGCGGAGGCACTGGCGGCGTGCCTTCTTCTTCCGATCCGTCCACGTCGGCGGGAATCAGCAACCCGTGAAAATGCACAAACTCGGGGACGTCCGTGTTATTGACCACGTTCACCGTGACGGGCACGCCCTCCTTCATCCGCAGCAGCGGCCCCGGCGAGGTGCCGTTATACCCGATGGTGCTGATAATGCGATTGGGCGCGAGTTCGACCGTGACCGATCCGATCTGCAGCGTGAAATCGGTCTTGGCTACATCTGCAGAGCCGGCCGGAGCGAGAAAGGATGGCTGTTGCTGGGCATCTAGCCGGGTAGCGGCGGCCGCCATCCCGGCGATCTTCAGAAAATCGCGTCGTTTAATAGGAAGTTGAATAGGAAGATGCTGCAAACGACCATGGTAACCGCCCATATCGTCTCGAGCCAACCAGACTTACCGCTGCGATCGTAAATCCCCTCAGCTTGCGGCTAGCCGGCTTCCTGGTCTGATTCCAGCTTTCTTTCGGCCACTCCTAGTTCCTGAGCACTAGTCCATTGATAAAGGACCGGCAGCAAAAAGAGAGTGAGCATGGTCGAGCTAACGAGGCCCCCAATCACCACGCTCGCCAGAGGCCGCTGAACCTCGGCCCCGGTCGAGGTGGAAAGCGCCATGGGAATAAAGCCGAAGCTCGC
>JALYIW010000049.1 GCA_030775625.1 Pseudomonadota bacterium
CTGGACTTGCTAAAGGAGATTCAAGGCTCGCGGCCCGGTCTGCCGGTGATCGTCATGACGGCGCACTCGGACTTGGACGCGGCGGTGGCGGCCTATCAAGGCGGCGCTTTCGAGTATTTGCCCAAGCCCTTTGACATCGACAAGGCCGTGGATTTGGTGCGTCGCGCAGCGCAGCAAGGCACGGTTTCGACGGATGTGGAAGCCGCGCGGCGCAGTATTCCGGAGTTGCTCGGGCAAGCCGCAGCGATGCAACAAGTGTTTCGCGCCGTGGGGCGTCTGTCTCGATCGAGCATGACCGTGCTGATTACCGGCGAGTCGGGCACGGGCAAGGAACTCGTGGCGCGAGCCCTACATCGTCACAGTCCGCGCTCGAGCAAAGCCTTCGTTGCCTTGAATACCGCCGCATTCACCGCCGATCTGCTGGAGTCCGAACTATTCGGGCACGAGAAAGGCGCTTTCACCGGTGCCGATACTCTGCGTCGCGGCCGTTTCGAGCAGGCGGACGGCGGCACCTTGTTTCTCGATGAAATCGGCGATATGTCCCCGGCGCTGCAGACGCGGTTGCTGCGCGTGCTCGCAGAGGGAGAATTCTATCGAGTGGGCGGGCAGACGCCGGTGAAAGTCGACGTACGCGTCATTGCCGCCACTCACCAAGATTTGGAGACGCGCGTGAAGTCCGGCCACTTCCGTGAGGACTTGCTGCACCGCTTGAACGTGATTCGAATCGAAATCCCACCGTTGCGGGAGCGTCGCGAGGATATCCCGGAGCTATTACGCCATTATCTGGCGGTGGCAGGACAAGAACTCGGCGTGGAACCGAAACTGTTGACTTCGCCGGCGGAAAACGCGCTGGTGACCTTCGATTGGCCCGGCAACGTGCGCCAGCTGGTGAACGCGTGTCGACGTTTGACGGTGACGGCACCCGGCCGCGAAATACGCGCAGAGGATATCCCTGCCGATCTCGGCGGAGTTGCGGCAGGCCAATCCACCAATCATGATTGGATGGCGAAGCTCTCGCATTGGGCCGAACAAGAGTTGGACTCCGGCACTCAACGCCTGCTCGACCAGGCGGTACCCGAAGTCGAGCGGATTCTAATTCGAGTGGCGTTGCGCAAAGCCGATGGCCTGAAGCAGGACGCGGCCAAACTATTGGGCTGGGGCCGCAATACCCTGACTCGCAAGATGAAGGAGTTGGGCATGGAGGACGTCAACTAATCGGCGTTGCCATGTTTAACGTCGTGTTGTTGGAGCCCGAAATTCCGCCGAACACCGGTAATGTCATCCGTCTCTGCGCCAATACCGGAGTCACCCTGCACCTGGTCAGGCCGCTCGGTTTTCGACTCGACGACAAGAGCCTGCAACGGTCGGGGCTCGATTATCATGACCTGGCGTCGGTCAAGGTGCATGCGGATCTCGAGGCATGTATTGGCGCGCTGGGGCAGGTTCGCGTGTTCGCCGTGGAAACGGGCGGCGCCCATTGCTACACCAATCTCGAGTACCGAGCCGGCGACGCGTTCATGTTCGGTCCAGAAACGCGCGGCTTGCCGGACGCTGTGATGAAACGCATCGGACGCGCCCGGTCGCTATTCATCCCGATGCGACCGCAAAGCCGCAGCATCAATTTATCGAATGCTGTGGCGCTCGTCGCTTTTGAAGCATGGCGTCAGCTGGGATTCGAGGGTGCGGCCACCCAAACGTCCGCCACTCGCATGCAACGGACATGATGTCGAATCGGCGCAAGTGGCTCGGCATGGCCCTGGTTACGGTATGGTGTTGGTCGACGGCACACCCCAACGAGACGCTGCCGGCGCAAGCCCCGGGGCAACTTGCCGGTCCGCAGCCGCCGTGGCCGGACAGTTTTTTGTCCCGAGTCGAGGCGCTCGCGCTATTGCAGACATTGAACGCCGAACTGCTCGGCCATGACAGCGCCACTCTCACTCTAGAGCGGTGGTGCGCCGCTCACCGGTTGGCATTTCCCGCGCAAATCATTGCGCTGCGGGTGGCAGACGCGGATAAAGTCCCGACGCGCGAGCAGCGCCGCGAGCTTGCGGTCACGGCGACGGAACCGGTGCGTTATCGCCGGGTAAAACTGCTCTGCGGGGTGCAAGTGCTATCGGAGGCGGACAACTGGTATGTGCCGGGACGCCTGAGTGCCGAAATGAACACGCTGCTTGACGGCAGCAACGCGCCGTTCGGGAAAGTGGTGCAGGCGTTGCATTTTCGACGCCATACATTGTCCTCGAGCCTGCTGTGGCAACCGCTGCCGGAAGGGTGGGAGATGAGTCCGGCGGCAGTGCGTATCGGCGCCGGAGACTTGGCGATTCCCGCTCGAGTGTTGCAGCATCGCGCCGTGCTCACCTTGCCCGACGGCACGCCTTTCAGCGAAGTGATCGAAACTTATACTCGAAGTGTTTTGGCGTTCCCGATCGGGCAGCCTGACCGCTGACGCGCTTCGGGTCATTCCGTTTCCGAGCGCACTTCGCGTGTCATCAGTGCTTGCACCGCGGCCCGCACCGGCTTGTCCTCATGCAGGACGCGATAGATCTCCCGGCATATGGGCATCTCAACGCTCAGACGCAGCGCCACGTCGTGAACGGCGCGCACGGCGGGAAGCCCTTCGACCACCTGATTGATGCCGCGTTGCGCTTCGCTCAGGGACTGACCTGATCCCAATGCGATACCAAAGCGACGATTGCGCGATTGATCGTCGGTGCAGGTGAGCACCAGATCGCCGAGTCCAGCCAGCCCCATGAAGGTCTCGCGCGCGGCGCCGAGTTTGACTCCGAGCCGCATCATTTCCGCAAGGCCGCGTGCAATCAACGCGACGCGGGTATTGGCGCCGAAGCCCATGCCGTCGGCAATGCCGGTGCCGATGGCGATGACATTCTTGACGGCGCCGCCGACCTCAACTCCCATGATGTCGGTTTGGGTGTAAGCGCGAAAATTGGGGCCCGACAGGCTCAAGGCGAGATCCTTTGCGAAACCCTCATCCGGCGAGGCAACGGTCATGGCGGTCGGCAGGCCGGCTCCGACTTCCTTGGCGAACGTGGGTCCGGACAGGACCGCACCCGGCCGCTGACCCAAAACCTGCCGCGCAACTTGGTGCGGCAGCAGCCCCGTCCCGCTTTCAAAACCCTTGGTCGCCCAAGCAATCCGCATGTGGGGACGCAAGTGCGGCTCGATACTCTGCAGCGTGGCGCGAAAGGCGTGGGACGGCACGGCGATCAGCGCATCGCGCGAGTGGGCGAGCGCCGGCCCCAACAGCGAATTCACCTGCAGGGAGTCGGGAAATTCGGCATCGGGCAGATAGCGTTGGTTGCGCCTTGCCTGGCGCATCGCGTCCAGCTGACGGGAGTCTCGGCCCCACAGTTGGGTGGGATGTCCCTCCCGCGCCAATTGAATGGCGAGTGCCGTGCCCCATGAGCCGGCGCCGATGATCGTCATGGGCTCTGCGCGCCGGCTCGCCATCATCTGGGTCCTCCGAGCCCGTTAGTTGACGAGGCTGGATTGCGGCGTTTCCGAGGCCTGCGCGAACAACGCATCGAAATTCACCAGCGGCAGCAGGAAACTCGGAAAGCCGCCCTTGACGATCAAATCGGAAATCGCTTCGCGCGCATAAGGAAACAATACGCTGGGGCAAAAACTGCCGATCAAGCGTTTCATATCCTCGCCCGATGCGCCGGAAATCGCAAACAGGCCTGCCTGTTTCACTTCCACCAGATACAGCGTCGCCTCGCCCTGTTTGGCTTCCAGCGTGATGGTCAGCAGGACTTCCCGCACATCCGCGGCCAGTTCCTCCGCCGTCGTATTCATGTTCAATTGAAACTTGGGCTCCCAATTCTGTTGGTTGGGCAATCGCGGACCATTCGGCGATTCATAGGAGCAGTCCTTAAGATAAACGCTTTGCAGGCTTATTTGCACGCCGCCGATAGTCGCCTCTGATCCCCCCGCTCTAACCTCGTTCATCAAGCCCCCTGAATTAATCGATCGAGTTCGCCACTGCGATCGAGCTCGAAAAGCTCGTCGCAACCGCCGACATGTTTGTCGCCGATGAATATCTGCGGAACGGTGCCTCGATGGCTGCGTGCAAGCATATCTTGGCGAAACTTCGCGTCGTCATCGACGTTGATTTCGGTGAATGACAGATTCTTCTGGGTCAGTAACTGCTTGGCTCGCTGGCAGTAAGGACACCAGTCGGACAAATATATCGTGACGGCAGGGTGGGTCACTTCGACCCGCCTTTACCGCCTGGCGCAGTTTTCGCCAATGGTAGATTGTCTTTGACCCACGCGTGCAGGCCGCCCTGCAGATTGTGCACTTTGGTAAAACCGAGTTTCATCAAAGTGCGCGCGCCGTTGGCGCCGCTCGCGCCGCTGTCGCAATACGTGATCACGGTTTTGTCGCGCCACTTTTTCAATGAAGCTGCCTGCGATTCCAGTTCAGCCGCAGGTACGTTGCGCGCATCCCCAATGTGCCCGGCGTCGTACACTTCCTTGCCGCGCAGGTCGATGACCAGGGCGCCCTGGTTCATGAGACGCACGGCCTGCGCCGTGCTCAAAGCGGCAAACGCCTGAATGCGCTCGCGAATCTCATAAAAAGCGACGGCGGCTGCGGCAACGACGACGGCCGTGGCGTAGAACGGATGATTGCCGATGAATTCGAATAGTCGCTGCATGCGGTGCGTACACTCGCGGGTTTTTGGGGTGGGCAAGTATAGCAGCGGCCACAAGGCTTGTATGCTTGCCCGCATGAACCGACGACTCCGACATATGGGCGTGGCCGCCGCACTGGCGGCGCTGTTTTGCGCGGGCGCCGCGCAGGCGGCTGGCGAGGCCAAAGACTCCACGCAAGCCAAGGCCAAGCTCGCCGCGGTGCGCGCGCGAATTGCCGACTTGACCGCGCGTCTCGGTAACGAACTCAAACAGCGCGATATGTTGAGTGGTCGCCTGCGCGAAGCGGAACTCGGAATCACCGCGAAGCGCCGGCGCCTGGAGTCGCTGCGCCTCTCGCAAGCCGCAGCCGAGCGGCATCGAACGGAACTCCGCGCTGCGCAGACACGCGCCGAGAGCACGCTGCAAGCCGAACGTGCTGCGCTGGCGGTTCAGGTGCGCGCGGCGTACATGATCGGCAGGCAGGAGCGACTCAAGCTGCTGTTGAACCAGAGCAACCCGACCGGCCTCGGTCGTACGCTCACCTATTACCATTATTTCGCGGAGGAACGCACCAGTAAAATTAATGTCATCCGGGAACAGGTCGAGCACCTGGAGGAATTGCGCGTGCAACTTGCGCGGCAGACCGCGGAGCTCGACGTTCTCGCGAGCGACGCGCGCCATGAAGTCGGCGAAGTGGAGCTCGCCCGTGCTGCACGATCTACCGCGTTGGCGGCATTGACCAAGCAAGTCGCCAGCGGCAATCAAGAGCTGGCCAATTTGAAGCGCGAGGAGCAGGCGGTCGAGTCTTTGCTGGCCGACCTGGCGCGAGTGCTGCAGGACTTTCCGGTCGACCAGACTCAGGATTTCGACCGCTTGCGCGGCAAGTTGCCATGGCCGGTCATCGGGCGTGTGACGGCGCATTATCAAGAGCCGCATATCAAGTCATCCTCCGGCATCCGCTGGAACGGCGTAATGATCGAAGCTGTGCGCGGCGCGAAAGTGCACGCGCCGTTTTTCGGCCGCGTCGTGTATGGCGATTGGCTGCAAGGTCTCGGATTATTGCTCATCATCGCCCACAGCGACGGCTACATGACTCTGTATGGTCATGCCGAAGTGCTCTATAAGTCGGTTGGCGACTGGGTTGGGCCGGGCGATGTGATCGCCGGTCTCAGCGACTCCGCGAGCGCTGCACCGCAACTTTATTTTGAAATACGCGCTGGGCGCAAACCCGTCGATCCCAAGATTTGGCTGAAGCCAAATCCGTGAAGCGCTCGAGGCAGTTTCGCGGCTGGCGGCAAATCCCTGCCGCACGTATGCTGCAGATTCCGATGAGCACGAATTCTCGCAGAATTTTACTATGTGGTGCGGATCCGCCCTGGACAGATGCGCGCGCGTTGGCCGATACGATCGGCCGTATGCGCGGCGAGGAAGGGACCTCCGTCGTACAGTCGACTTAGTATCATGCGAAGTACGCGATCCATCGAAATCCTCTGCTGGGCGTTGGCTGCACTGGTGCTGGTCTGGTCGCGGGCGCTGATCACCCAGATGTGGCCGGTATTGGGGCTGCTCGGGGCGTTCATAGTCGCGATCGTCGCTTTGCGCGCCGGGAGATTCTTTCCCGGGGGCACCCGTACCCGCTTGGTGATCGAGTCTTGGTGCATGGTGATGTTCATCACAGGCGCGTTGTGGTTTTCCGGAAAGAGTTCTAGCCCGCTGCTGAATCTATACCTATTGCCGATCATCTCGAGCGCATTCACTCTCGGTCGGCGGGTGACCCTGCTACAAGTCGCGGTGATCGCCATTTGCCATGGGCTCCTTGCCGCCGCGACGCCAAACGTCGAGGTCATGTCGCTCGGCTATGCCAGCCGCGCCGTGGGCGAATTGACGCCGTTCTTATTGGTCGCCTATCTGACCACCACTCTGTCTGCGGATATCACGGAGGCGCGCGAACGAATTGAGAATCTGGCGCAAACCGACGCTCTCACCGGGCTCTTGAATTTGCGCATGTTCAATGAAGTGTGGCAGCGCGTCCACGGCGCCAGCGAGCGGGAGCGAGGAGTCTATGCGCTGCTGCTGATCGATATCGACAAGCTCAAGGACATCAACGAGGCCTTCGGGCACGAAGGCGGCAACAGCGCCATCATGCTGGTGGCGCAGTGCCTGCAGCGAAGCATTCGCAATACCGATTGCGCGGCGCGCTTCGGCGGCGACGAGTTCGCCGTGCTGTTGCCCGGCGCCTCTGCCGATATTGCCGCTGCGGTGGTCAAGCGCGTTCGGCATAATGTCTACAAAACCACCCTCGACCTGCGTTCGCGCATGATTCGCTGCAGCGTCAGCATCGGAGTGGTCAATTACCCCAAGGATGCGCGCGACACTCGCGAGCTTTTGAGTATCGCTGACCGCAAGATGTACCGCGACAAGGAACTGCGCCGGGCACCCGCCAGTGAGCCTAATGTCTGAAGTTGGCGCAGCAAATGATTGAACACACTGGACTTTTGCCAAAATAGTGGCAAAGTTAGCGATCGATCACGCCCGGGCGTGATCGACTGTGTTCAGCTAACCGAATTTAAGTCACACCTAGAGATCGCTCAATGGCGTCAATCAATCGAGGCCCTACCGGGCCGCTGCGTGCGATAACCGGCCTGCTGCTGGTTGCATGGGCATTTCAAGTGGGCGCGAGGACCGCCCGGGAGCCCCAATTAAAGTCCAGTTCGGTGCTGATCATCGATAAAAGCGACTCGTCGGTCTTGTATTCGCGGCATCCGAACGTAGCGATGCCCATCGCCTCCATCACCAAGCTCATGACCGCCCTGGTTGTTCTCGATGCCAAGCAGCCGCTCGAGGAGTCCATTCAGATCACCAACGCCGACCGCGATATACCCAAGGGTGCTTTTTCGCGGCTCGCCGTCGGCACCACGTTGTCGCGCGGTGATCTGATGCACCTGGCTCTGATGTCTTCCGAAAATCGCGCGGCGCATGCGCTGGGCAATAACTATCCGGGTGGCATGCCGGCGATGGTCGCCGCCATGAACGCCAAAGCGGTGAAGCTAGGCATGATCAACGCGCACTTCGTCGATCCCACCGGCCTGTCGAGCCAAAACGTCGCGAGTCCAGCGGACTTATCCAAGCTGGTCATTGCCGCGTCGCACAATCCCACCATTCGTGAGTACTCCACCGACCGGCATTACACGGTGAAAGTCCATAAGCACTTGGTCGAATACCACAACACCGACAACTTGGTGGCGAATCCGACTTGGAATATCGTGGTGCAAAAGACCGGGTACATCACCGAGGCAGGTAAGTGTTTGGTGATGGAGGCCGTCATCGAAGGCCGCTCCATCGTGATCGTATTGCTCGATTCCCTCGGTAAGTACACGCGGGTCGCGGACGCCAAACGAATCAAGAGTTGGATGGAAGCTACTTCCAACGAAGGCGTACGAGTGTCGATGCGTTGATCCGTCGAGCGGTCGCCGGTACACCTAGTACCGGGCGGTCAAATGCACTCCCCAATTCCTCGGTTCACCCAGCTGCGTATAGAGTTTGTTGGGGAAGTCAGGGGGTTCATCGCCGAAATAGAAACCGCGCACGGTGTAATTCTTGTTGAAAAGATTGCGGCCCCACACGTAGATTTCATAGCGGTCGGTTTGCCAGCCCAACTTACCGCTCATCAGTCCATAGGGGCTGGATTTGGTGCCGTTGGGCGGCAGATCGTAGTAGAAGCTGCCCATGCCCGTCACATCCACGCGGGCGAAGGGGCCACGCGGGTCTCGCCAAGTGGCGTTGACAGCCGCCTGCCACTCGGGGGCGTGCGGCAGAGCGTGGTCCGGTAGTTCCTCGCCATTTTGGATGAAGCCGCGATATAGGGTGCGCAGCAGTCCGAGCGAGCCGCCGAGTTCGAGCTTCGGTGTCCCCTCCCACGCCAGAGTACTCTCCAGCCCATAGTTAAAGCCCGACCTTGCATTGCCGGTGTAGTAGATGAAGGTGTTGGGATTGTTCGGATCCAGTTGGTCGCTGGTCAGCAGCTGCTCTGCGTGGCGCAGCGTGTAGAACACAGACGTGGTGATCCACAGCCGCCCGTGGTCCGCTTGCGCTTTATGGCCTATTTCGAAGTTCACGTCCGACTCGGGATTGAATGAGATTTGATTGGCGGGCAATCCGGCGCTCAAGTTGAAGCCGGCGGCTTTGTAGCCGCGAGAAACCAAGGCGTACGCATGCTGGCCGTCGATGACCTGATAGTCGAGCGACACCTGGCCGCCCCACAGATTATTAGCGGGGCCAAAATGATTGGCCCTCGTCGCAGCGTTAAGATCGGTAGTCACATCGTCATAGTGCGCATAGCGGCGTTCACCTCGCAGGCCCACTGACCAGCGCGTACGGGCACCGAGGCTGCCGTCGAGTTGCCCGTAGAGGGCGCCGCTGCGCGAACCATACTGGCTCGACAGCACACTCTCGCTGGTGGAGTCGTAGGTCGGATCCAGCGGATTCGCATACACGCCTGCGCTGGTTTCGCCGAGTCCTTCGCGCAGTTCGAAGGCATAAGCCCCGAGCACCCAGGACAGCCCGCGCGCAGCCGTATGGCCGAGACGCAGCTCCAGACTCCGCGTGGACCGCCTGCGAATCTGAAAGTCGGTGAAGTCATAGGTGTACGGCGCCCACAAGACGGGATTGCCCCAGTCGCCGTCAAAACCATAGTTGACGGCGGTGCCGGCGTAAGTGGCGATGGCGGTCAGCGTCAGAGGCGAGAAACCCGTGAACGTCGCGTGGGCTGATACGCCGGTGGAATACTGGCGGTCGACGCCGGGGTGATCGGCTTGTGTAGTGCGGCTGTTGTCGATGGCAAAGGCATCGTAGCCATTGTCCATCTGCACTCGCAGCAGGGTAAGATCGAGCAGCAATTGGTCGCTGGGTTCATAGCGCCACCGGCCACGCAGCGTCAGTTCATCGCGGTTATCCGTGTCGCTGCGGCGCAGATAGGCGTTGCGGTAAAAGCCGTCGCTGGTGTAGCGCTGCACCGCGAGCCTGAAGGCGGAGTCGAGTGCCGCGACGGGACCGGTGATGACCGCGCCATAGGAACGTTCGTTGTAATCGCCGATGTCGAGCTCGGCGCGTCCGCCGAAGGTGTTGGCGGGTTGCGCACTCTTGACGTAGATGAGACCGGCCAGTGCGTTCGCGCCGTATAAGGTTCCTTGGGGTCCATGCAGCACCTCGATGTGATCGACGTCGAATAGCGTCGCCGCAGACCCCAGGCCGCTGAAGTCGATGTCATCGATGAGAAATCCGACTGATGGATTGGGCGCGCCTTGATACTGCTGCAGTTCGCCGATACCGCGAATCTGAAAGTACCGCGGGCGCGAGGTGTCGCCGGCCCAATTCAGATTGGGCACCAGGGCGAGAACGTCTTCGATGTGCTGTTGACCCGCATCGCGCAAGGTGTCGGCGGTCAGCACGGAAACACTGCCGGGCAATTTGCCGAGCGCAACAGGCCGCAACGCGGCTGTGACGACGATCTCTGTCAGCTGGGGGTCGCTGCTCGCGTCGCCGGCATCGGCCGATCGAGGCGCCGCGAAGCTTACCAATAGAAATATAACAGCCGAAAATTTACCCATGCTCCCTCCGCCGGTATTAACCGGATCAGGTTCAATGGGTTCGCAGGTGGGCTAACGCGTAGCGGCCTGCATCTCAGGCCCTTAAGGCCACCCCAGCTCGTTGATGTAGGCTACTGTATGCGATCCGCGTCGAAAATCAAGATCGGCTTAGCGCGGGGGGCTAAAGAAAAAAGAGACTGCGTACGGCGCCGAACAACCCGCCCACGACGAGAATGCCCGCCGGCAGGAAACTCAGGCCATACCCGGCACTGCGTTTGGCCGGGTCTTTGACGTAGGTCGCCGCGTAAAGCTCGCGGGCGATCAAGTAAATGCCCCCGAGGCCGGCAGCGACGAAAGGACTGAAATAATGGCTGAACAAGTACAAGCCGGGCAACAGCACGACCAATAGCTCCAGAGTATTCTGCTGGACGCGGAAATGCCGCTCGAAAATATCGTTTCCGCTAATGGCGGGCGCCTTTATCCCATAGGTTCCGCGCGCTTTTCCGACTTTGAAGCCAAACACCACAAATTGCAGAACTGCGAGCGCAGTCACAATGTCGACATAAGCCATGGTTGTTTCCCCCTGTTGTCGGATTCTAGCACTCCATTCGAGGCGGCATTGCGCCAGAATGCTCATTGATGTTTACAACTCGAGGCTCGACGCCAGCCATGTCTCCACCGCGAAAATCCACCCGCAATGGAACCCGAGGCTACGCCCACTTGGTGGAGATAGGCGTGCCGGTGGCGCGCGTCTGGCGCGCCTTGACGGACCCAGGCTTGATACGCATTTGGTCGGCTCAGGAGGCGGAAATCGACCCGCGCAAAGGCGGTATGTATCGCATGGGCAAGCGCAATGAGGGAGGTCGTGAAGCGCACATCGACATTTTTGATGTGAATCGGCGCCTGCGGCTGATTTATCTAAACAGTCCCGCTTGGCCGCCCAGCGGCAGCGCCGCGGTGGACGATTTCCTATTGGACGTGCGCAAGGGCGAGGGAAAGACGATGCTGCGACTGCTGGGTTCGGGCATCCCCGAGGCCGCCGCCTGGGACAAGAGTTATCTCAAAATTCGCATGGGCTGGGAGCGGTTTCTCGCTCGTATCAAAGTGACTCTCGAAAGTCCGCCGGTTCCCAAAAAACCCAAATTAGAGACCCCCAAGGATCCGCCCCTCCGGGGACTCGATTACTGAAAGGAGTGGCCACGCGCGAATTTCTCATGCGCGGGACGCTCGCACGCGCAGGGGCGTGCCCGCCCTGAAAATCCCGTAGCAGAACCCTATCAACACCAGCGCCGCCAGCCACTTGCCGCCGGGCAATTCAGACGGCATGGAGAGAACGTTCGGATTCTTGCTGATCCAAATACACATGGCGATGAATATGCCGACGAGCGCCTCGCCGGTGATCAGTCCGGCGGCGAACAACATTCCGTTCTGCTTGAGCTGCTCATGATCGCCGGCTTCGTTGTGCTTGACGTGCCAGCGGGACACCAGCTCCGCCACGATGCCGCCTGCCAATATGGGGGTCGATACGTCGAGCGGCAGATAAATTCCCACCGCCACCGCCAGCACCGGCGCGCTCCACCGCGATCCACGGCGCTTCAGATACAAATCGAACATGATGATCGATGCGCCGATGAGCGCACCGATCGCTATCATTCCCGTCGGCAACGTGCCGCCAAACATGCCCTCGGCCACCGACTTCACGAGATTCGCCTGCGGCGCCGGCAAGGCTTTGACGCCGGCGTGCGCCGGCTCACCGATGCCATAGGCAAACAACAACACATTCATCACGGGCGCCATCACCGCCGCACTGACAACCACGCCGATGCAGAGCATCACCTGTTGACGCCACGGAGTGGCCCCGACCAATTGTCCCGCCTTAAGATCCTGGAGGTTGTCTCCCGCGACGGCCGCCGCATTGCAGACCACCGCGCCGATTAACACTACGGCGACCGCGCCAACCGCCGACTTGCCGCCGAGCAGCCACATGATTACCAGCGAGGCGAATAAGATGGTGCAAATGGTGATTCCGGACACCGGGTTGTTCGAGGATCCCACCAGGCCAGCCATGTATCCGCTGACCGACGAAAACAAGAACCCGGCGACGATCATGATCACGGCCATGGAGAGCGCGACGCCGATGCTGCCCACCACCAGGTAATATAAGACGAACAGCGGCACGACGAATAACGCGATGCAAATCAACACCGCGCCCATGGGCAGGTCGCGTTCGGTGTGCGGTACCTCGCCGTCCGTGCGTGTCCCCACCTGCAGGCCGCTGCGGATCGCCGACCACAGCGACGTGCGCAGCGACCAGAGCGCCCACAGGGCACCGGTCAACATGCAACCCACGCCGATGTAGCGTATTTGCGCGCGCCAAATGGCGAAGGCCGCGTCTTCGGCGTCGAGCCCAACCAGCTTTTGCAGTAACAAGGGATCGTGATTGAAATAAACATTGAACAGGGGAATGGCCACCCACCACGAAAACAAGCCGCCCGCGGCGATCAAAATGGCGACATTGAGTCCGACGATGTAGCCCACCGCCAATAGTGCTGGGGAAAATCCATAGCCGAAAAACGCAATGCCGCGCTGGCCGACGAAACTCGTCGCCGTGAAGGTCTCGGGCAAGAGCCGCAATCCCGACGTGACCAGCTTGAATGCACCGCCGACGATGCTGGCTATCGCGAGGAATTTGGCTCCCACCCCCGGATTCGCCCCGACCTTGAGGACCGCCGCAGCGGCGATGCCTTCGGGAAACCGCAATTTTTGTTCGATGATCAGTGTGCGGCGCAGCGGCACTGAAAACAACACGCCCAGCAAACCGCCGAGTCCCGCGATGGCCAGGGTCCACCAGTAATCGAATGTCGCCCAATGGTGCAGCAGAATCAGCGCAGGCAGAGTGAAAATCGCGCCGGCCGCGATGGACGAGCCGGCGGAGGCGCCGGTCGCCACGATATTATTTTCCAGGATGTTGGAGCGGCCGAACAGAGGCAGAACCGCCATGGAAATGACCGCCGCCGGTATGGCCGTGGCCACCGTAATGCCGGCGAACAAGCCGACGTAGGCATTGGCGGAGGCGAGAATGACCGTGAGCACGATGGAAAGCAGGACGGCTTTCAGCGTAAGTTGCGGTGCCGCTGCGCTCGCGTTCATTGCACATCCCCCATGAGTTTTTTTACCGGGCGACTGATTCCCAAGAGCACGGCACCCAAGCCCACGGAAAAATAAACAATGTGCATATATTGTCCCGGCATTGCCGCCACGTTAGTCGCATCGAACTCTCCGGCAATCAGACCCGCCACGAGATTGCCCAGAGACATCGCCAAGAACCACATTCCCATCATCTGTCCGCAAAAACGTTTGGGCGACAGTTTGCTGTAATAACTCAGGCCCACCGGACTCAAACATAACTCGCCGAAAGTGTGCAGCAAATAGGTCATTATCAGCCAATACGGCAAAACTTTCGATCCGGAGGCGACGATGGACGCTGCTGTCGCCATGACCAGAAACCCGCTGCCCATGAGAATGACGCCGAGAGCAAACTTCGCCGGCGCGGACGGATTTAGATTGCGCTTGCCTAAGGCGATCCACAGCCAGGCAAAAAACGGCGCGCAGATGAAAATGAACAACGAATTCAGCGATTGGAACCATGCGGTCGGGATCACGAAGTGCGTCCATCCCAGCGCGCGATCCGTATAGCGCTCCGCAAAAAGATTCAGACTCGAACCGGCCTGCTCGAAGCCTGACCAAAACAGCGCGCTGCCGAGGAACAGCACCACCAGCACGACGCCGCGTCGGCGCTCTTCGGCGGTGAGCTTCGCCGCCGTGAAGTAATACAAGAAAAACAACACCGCCATGGCGACGATCACATAGGTCACGATCTGCGCCAGATCCAGCGCATTTACCGGTATCCAGGCGAAAGTAACGGCTGACAACAGCAGCGCAAACAGGCCAACTGCCCCCCACAAGTACATCCATTGCAGGGTCCTGGCCGTGGCGCGCGCAGCGGACGAACCCTGCGCCTTGAGATCGGCCGGCGCAAAGGCGCCCGCAGTGCCCAGATGCCGTCGTGTCAAATAAAATTGCGCCAAACCGAGCGCCATGAACAAGGAGGCAGCCGCGAATCCAGCGCGCGGCCCAAAGTGCACCTGGGCCCACCCGGTGATGAGAGGCCCAAGGAAACCACCCACATTGATGCCGATGTAGAACACCGTGAATCCCGCGTCGAGCCGCGGGCCGCCTTGCGGGTATAGGTCAGCTACAATGGCGCTGACATTGGGTTTGAGCAATCCCACGCCGAGAACGATCGCCACGAGCCCGAGATAAAAACCGCGAGGACCCGAGGACATGGCGAGCAAGGCATTGCCGAGGCAGATGGTGCATCCACCCGCGAGGACCGCGCGCTGGGCCCCGATCAATCGATCGGCAATCCAGCCGCCGGGGAGTGCCGCAAGATAGGCAGCGGCGGTGTACAGGCCGTAGATCGCAGTGGCGGTCTTGTCGTCTATGCCCAATCCGCCGGAAGACACCGACGCGACCAGGAACAACACCAGCAGGGCGCGCATGCCGTAATAGGTGAAGCGCTCCCACATCTCCGTGAAAAAGAGCGTGGCCAAGCCGCGCGGATGGCCGAAAAAAGTGGCGCTCAACTAGAGGCCCCGGCCTCGCGTTTAGCCTGGTCTGCTTCTTCCTTGGCCCGCGCCGCGATTTTATCCTTGAGCAAGAGCCCGGCCATGATGATCCCTATCTCGTAAAGTATGTACATCGGCACCGCCATGGCGCTTTGCGACACGGCGTCCGGCGGCGTCACGAAGGCGGCAAAAATAAATATCCCCAGCAACACGAAGCCGCGATTTTTCTTCAGGGTTTTGAGTTTGACGAAGCCGGTCCACACCAGTAGTACGGTCGCGACCGGAACCTCGAACGCCAACCCGAAGGCGAGCAATAGAATCATGACGAAATCGAGATAGCTTCCCATGTCGGTCATCATCTGCACGCCGTGCGGAGTCGTGGCGACGAAAAAACTCAGCATCACGGGGAAGACGACGTAATAGGCGAACGCAGCGCCCAGGTAAAACAGCAGCACGCTGGAGACCAGCAGCGGCACGGCCAGTTTTTTCTCGTGCTTGTAAAGTCCGGGGGCGACAAAGGCCCAGGCTTGATACAACACGAAGGGGATGGCGAGACCAATGGCGAGCACCAAGGCCAGCTTGAAGGGAACCGTGAAGGGAGCGACCACGCTGGTGGCGATCAAAGTCGCACCCGCGGGCAATTTGTGTATCAAGGGTTCCGCGACGAACGTGAACAACTTGTTCATGTAGAACGCGCAGGGCACGAAGCAAATGCCGACTGCCAACATCGCTTTGAGCAAGCGGTCACGCAACTCGAGCAAGTGCGATATCAGAGTACCTTCGGCGAGGCCGCCCGGTTCGCCGGCCTCACTCATGGGGCGGTGTGTACTCGGGCGGCGCCACCTGAATCTGCTCAACGGCGGGCGGCACGATGGAGTTTGGGGACGAAGTATCGAGCATTGAACCTACGTCGGCCGCGGCACTGCTCGTGGGCTTGGTGGCTTGTTTCAGTAACTCATCGGCGGTGACTTCGCGTTCCAATTGCTCGCTCAACTGGCGCGCCATTGCACGGGCGCGGCCCATCCAGTTGCCGACCTGCCGTGCAACCTTGGGCAGACGCTCGGGGCCCAGCACGATGAGGGCTATGGCCGAGGTAAGCAGTATCTCCGAGAACCCGACATCAAGCATGCGGCATCAAGCGTTGGTTTTCGGGGGAACCTTGGCCTCGGCTTCGCGCGCTTGAGCACTCGCCGGAGCAGGCCCGGCCTCGAAGTCCGCGTCGTGCTTGAGTTGCTTCACTTTCTCTTCTGATTCGCCGTCATTCATGGCTTGTTTGAAGCCCTTGACCGCGGCGCCCAGATCCGTTCCTATGCTTCGCAAACGCTTGGTGCCGAATATCACCAAGGCAATGGCCAAAATGACCAGCAGCATTTTTGAATCGAACATGTCGCTTCTCCGATTCCAAGGTAACTTTAGTTTGGGCGCCTATGATACGCCATGGGATTGTGACATTGGACCGCGGCTGCGCGATGCGTGTTCGGTCGCATTTGAAATTTCGCCTATTCTGTCTCTAGCCAGAGGGTTACCGGCCCATCGTTGGTCAGAGATACCTGCATATCGGCGCCAAATGCGCCCGTTTCGACCGTTCCGTGTCGGGCGCGGGCCAGCGCCACGAAAACCTCGTATAACCGCCGCCCCACTTCCGGCGGCGCAGCGCTCGAAAAGCCGGGTCTGAGCCCCTTTTGGGTGTTCGCTGCCAGTGTGAATTGCGGGACCAGCAATAGTCCTCCGCGAATTTGCGTCAGGCTCAAATTCATTTTCCCGGTTTGGTCGGGGAACACCCGGTACTCGAGCACCCGTGCCAGCAGCCGGTTGGCGGATTCCTCGGTGTCCCTCGGCTGCACCCCCAACAGCACCAACAACCCCCGGCCAATTGCCCCCACCGACTTAGCCTCGATGCTAACGTCGGCCTGGACAACCCTTTGTAACAGCGCGATCACACCTTAGTCCGCGCTCTGATTATTAATCCCACTTTTCCGCACAAAAACACCATAGAACGCCACTAATTACCCTTTCATCAGATTTTTAGATATGTGGTAAAATAAATCTAATTTCTCGCAGTATGCACTCAGATAAATGGCAAATCCGCATTTATACCTTCTAATCTGGCCTGCCCCTGCTTACTTGCGCCACAAAGTGGGGGTAAATAGCACCAAAATGGTGAAAATCTCCAGGCGGCCTAGCAACATCGCCGCCGAACACACCCAAGTCTGGAAATCGCTCAACACGCCATAGTTACTCGCCGGTCCCACCACTCCAAGGCCCGGTCCCGCGTTATTGATGCAGGCGAGGATGGCGGACAGCGAGCTTATGAAATCGAGCCCGCTGGCCAACTGCACGAAGATCAGCGACACGATGCTCATGAAATAGAGGAAAACGAAGGCCAACACCGCGAACACGACGCGATTGGCGATCACGATCCCGCCGACTCTCAGCGGCCGCACCATATTCGGGTGCACCAGCTGATTGAGTTCCCGATGCGCCTGCTTGGCGAGCACCAAAGTTCTGATCATCTTGATGCCGCCGCCCGTCGAGCCCGAACTCGCCACGAGGCAGCTCAAGAACATCATCCACATGGGCGCAAATATCGGCCACCGCGAATAGTCCTTGGTGTGCAAGCCGCTGTCGGTCGCAATGGACACCAGATTGAAGGTCGCATCCCGCAGTGCCGCCGGGTAGTCGGTGTAGTGGCCCTTGAAGTACAAAAACAACGAGATGCCGATGCAGCTCGCGGCCAGCACTCCCAAGATCGCCTTCGCCTCCGCGTCCCTGAAATAGGCCGACACGCCCCGCTGGCTCCAGGCCAGATAGTGCGTCGCGAAATTCAATGCGGCGAGAATTTGAAACACCGTCAATACCATTTCGATGGGCAGCGAATTGAAATGCCCGATGCTGGCGTCGTATGTCGAAAAGCCACCGAGCGAAAGTGCTGAAAACCCGTGACAGACGGCATCGAACCAATTCATGCCGGCCAATTTCAAGCACACGATGCATGCTGCCGTCAGTCCGGCGTACACCGTCCAGAGCAGCTTGGCCGTCTGTCCGATGCGCGGCGTGAGTTTGCTGTCCTTCATCGGGCCCGGCATTTCCGCGCGATAGATCTGCATGCCGCCGACACCGAGCATGGGCAGAATCGCCACCGCCAGCACGATGATGCCCATGCCCCCCAGCCAGCTCAGCAAGTGCCGCCAGAGATTGATGGAGCGCGGCAGGTATTCGAGCCCGGAGAGCACGGTGCCGCCGGTGGTCGTCAAGCCGGACGCGGCCTCGAAGTAGGCGTCGGCAAAATTGATCGGCAGAAAATGCCAGAGGGGAAACCCCGCGACCGCCGGCAGCGCGACCCAGGTCAGCGCCACCAACATGAGTCCGTCCCGAGTCTTCAGTTCGCGCTTGAAGCGCCGGGTCACGAGCCACAGCAGCGCGCCCAGAAAAAAGGTCGCGAGCGCGGAAATAACGAAAGACCAAATGGCCGAATCGAGTCCCCACACGGCCATCACCAGCGGCGCAAGCATGCTCGCGGCGAACACCATCATCACGAGGGCGAAGACGTGGGCGACCGGCAGTAAAATGTCTTTCACAAGAAAGAGGCTGAGCCTTGGAACAATTTTTCCACCGCTTCGAGGTGTCGCCGATCCGTCAAAAACAGGATCAAATGATCATCCGGCTGCACGGTCGTATCGTGGTGGGCGATGATGACTTCCTCGCCGCGCACCACGGCGCCCAAGGTGGTGCCCTCCGGCAAGGAAATGTCTTCGATGCGTCGGCCGATGACTTTGGAACTGTCCGCGTCGCCGTGCACCACCACCTCGAGCGCCTCTGCCGCGCCGCGCCGCAAGGAGTGCACCCGCACCACGTCGCCGCGCCGGACGTGCGCGAGTAAAGAACCGATGGTGACCGTTTGCGGCGATATGGCAA
Organism: Pseudomonadota bacterium; assembly: GCA_030775625.1. GTDB lineage: Bacteria > Pseudomonadota > Gammaproteobacteria > Steroidobacterales > Steroidobacteraceae > Bog-1198. Next base: position 18,781 of record JALYIW010000049.1, read on the forward strand.
CGTCGATCGACCCGCTTTCGATCAGTTCCGCATAAGAAGGTTTGTTGATCAACGCCATGACTTT
>JALYIW010000050.1 GCA_030775625.1 Pseudomonadota bacterium
TGCTTGGGCGTATCACCCTCGATCAGACCCTTGCGTTCGCGCCCGTCGGCATCGAGCGCGGTATATTCGAACGCGCCCATCAGTCCTCGCGGGTGACGCGCAGCACTTCTTCGAGCGTAGTCTCACCGGCCATGACTTTGCGCCGGCCGTCGTCGCGTATACCGGGGCTTGCGGAACGCGCATAGCGCTCCAACTCTTGTTCGGACGACCCGTCATGAATCATCGTTCGCATGTGATCATCGACCGCGATGAGTTCATAGATGCCGGTTCGCCCCCGATAACCGTTGCCGGGCTCGCTGCTTGGACGGTACAACTGCACCGCGCCGCCCGAGGGTGCGAGGTTCAAGAGACGGCGTTCGTATTCGCCGGCCACGAAGGGCTCGCGATTCACCGGGTTGAGCACGCGTACCAAGCGCTGTGCGAGCACGCCGATCAAGCTCGACGACAGCAGAAAAGGTTCGATTCCCATGTCGCGCAAGCGGGTCACCGCGCCGACGGCGGTGTTGGTGTGCAGCGTCGAGAGCACCAAGTGGCCGGTCAAGCTCGCTTGCACGGCGATCTGAGCGGTTTCCAGATCGCGAATTTCGCCGACCATCACCACGTCGGGATCCTGCCGCAAAATGGCCCGCAAGCCTCGCGCGAAGGTCATTTCGACCTTGGTGTTGACCTGGGTCTGGCCGATGCCGTCGATGTAGTACTCGATGGGGTCTTCGACCGTCATGACATTGCGGGTATTGTCGTTGATGCGTTCGAGAGCGGCGTAAAGGGTGGTCGTTTTTCCCGAGCCGGTGGGTCCGGTGACCAAAATAATGCCGTGCGGCTTGTGGATGATTTCATCCATGACCTCCTGGGTGCGCGGGTCCATCCCCAAGGAGGTCAGTTCGATGCGTCCGGCTTGTTTATCCAGCAAACGCAGCACCACCCGCTCGCCATGGCCTGAGGGTAGGGTGGAGACACGGACGTCGACGGCGCGTCCGGCAATACGCAGTGAAATTCTGCCGTCTTGCGGCAGCCGCCGCTCCGCGATATCGAGCTTGGACATGACCTTGATGCGCGACACCACGAGCGGCGCGACGGCGCGCTTGGTCTGGAGTACCTCGCGCAAGACTCCATCGACGCGGAAGCGTATGACCAAACGGTTCTCATAGGGTTCGATGTGAATGTCTGAGGCGTTTTCCTTCACCGCCTGGGTCAGCAAGGCGTTGATCAAACGGATGATCGGCGCTTCATCGTCGCTTTCGAGCAAATCCGAGGATTCGGGAATGTCCTCAGCCAAATGCGCCAGATCAGTGTTGTCGTCGAGACCCTCGAGCATTTGCATTGCGGCGCCGGAGCCGGCTTCGTAAGCCACGCGCAGCATCGAGTCGAAGGACTCCACCGAGACGCGCTCCAGTTTCAGCGGTACGCCGACAAAACGGCGCACTTCCGCCAGACTTTGCGGTGTGACGCCGGGCCGGCACACCGTGTCCGCCACGCCGTTGGCTACCCCGCGCACCAAGACCCCGTGACGCTTGGCGAACGGAAAGGACAGTTTCCGTTGAGCTTGCGGAGCTTGTAGTTCTGCGTTCATGGGGGCGTGGCGGTCGGCGACGGAGCGTCGGGAACCGCGCCCTGCGGATTCGCACCGGGCGGCGGGCCAGACGGCAGGGCGGATTTTGGAGGCAGGGCCGGAACCGCCGGCTGTTTCTGGCCCGGCAGCAGGGTGATGTGCCCCTTGTTGAGCTCCCGTTCTTGCTGCCGCACTTCGTTGTACTTCGCTTCGCTGGTGTCCAGTGTGGCATCCGCATCGCGCAATATCTTGGGGCGTATGAAAACCAGCAGATTTTTCTTTTGCCGAGAACCGCTGCGGGACTTGAATAGATTGCCCAACAATGGGATGGCGCCGAGCATCGGCACGCGATCTTCGCTCTGTGAAACGGTGTCCGACATAAGACCGCCGAGCACGATGATGCCGCCATCCTCGATCAGCACGGTGGTTTTGATGGAGCGCTTGTTGGTCGAGATGTCGGCCGAATCGGTGATTTTCGCACCCGGCGAGGAGTCTTCCTGTTCTATCTTCAACTGCACCGAATTACCTTCATTGATGTGCGGTGTCACTTTGAGAATCGTGCCCACTTCTTCGCGCTGAATCGTCGTGAAGGGGCTGGTGGTGCCGGACACGCTCGCGGTCGAACTGGAGTAAGAACCGCTGATCAGCGGGATTTCTTGCGTGACCTTGACCTCGGCTTCTTCGTTGTTCATCGTGATCAGCGAGGGGGTGGAGATGATATTGCTCGTGCCGTCGCTTCGCAGTGCTTGAATGAGCGCGGCGAAACCCTGGCCGGTGCTTGAGTTATACGTGCCGAGGACCAAGGAAGCACCGGTGCCGACCGTCTTACTGGTGACACTGGTGGTGCTGCCGCTCAATGCGGCCGCCGCCAAGTCGACGATGCTGGTGCCGCTGCCGGGCAGGTTGCTCACCCCGTATCCGAGGGAGGAACTTCCGTCGAGCAGCCACTGCACGCCGAGGTGCGCACTCTTATTGACATCGACCTCCACGATCACGGCTTCCACCTGAACTTGCGCCCGCCGGATATCCAGCTTGTCGATGACCGCCATCAACGATCTCATGATCTTCGGGGGGGCAGTGATGATCAGCGCATTGGTGGCGATGTCTGCCCAGATGGTGACGCTGGCATCGACATTGGACGGGCCCGCTGTGGTGGCGCCTGCGGCCGGGGGACCGCCTTGCGCCTTGGCGGAGGCGCTGGCCTGGCCCTTGAGCTTGTCCGCTATTTTTTCGGCGTCGGCATAGCGCAGATAGCGGACTTGCGTATCCCCCCCGCTGGCCAAGGGGGTGTCCATGTTCACTATCAGTGCCTTGAGCCGCAGCCGCTGCGACTTCTCGCCGGTCACCAGAACGCTGTTGGTGCGTTCATCGGCCACTATTTTCACGGTTGCCCCGCCGCCTTCAGCAGCCTGGCCCCCTTGGTTGAGGGAATTGACGATGCGCACCACGTCGGCCGCCCCCGCGTTGTGCAGCGCGATGACTTCGATCGGCTGGTCGCCGCTCTCGTCCATGCGCTCGATTATGCGCACGATGCGGCTGACGTTGCTGGCGCGATCCGAAATGATGAGCATATTGCTGCCCGGAAAGGCCGCGAGATGCCCGTATTGGGGAATCAGGGGACGCAGCATCGGGACCAGCTGCGCGGCACTAATGTTCTTCAAGGATAGGATCTGGGTGACGATTTCATCCGATGTGGCGCTGACATTGTTCGGCAGGTCGAGGGACGGGAACTGGCGCGAGTCTGTGTTGGGGATGATTTTGATGACTTTGCCGGCCGGCACTGCGATGTAGCCGTATACCTGCAATACCGCCAGGAACGCTTCGTAGAAGGCAGCCGGTGACATGGGTGTCGCCGAGAGCATGGTGACCTTGGCATTGACACGCGGATCGATAATGAAATTCTTGCCCGTGACCTCGCTTACCGCTTGAATGATTTGGCTAAGGTCGGCGTCTTTGTAGTTGGGGGTGATAGTCGGGCCGTCCGGCTCCTTTACCTGCGGCGCCGCGGACAACGACATCGACACGAGCAACACCGACAGCGCGAGAACGGCTGCGATGCGTTGCGTGGGTTGCGGTCTGGTTAAGTTCAGCATCATGGGTACTTCGCTAATCGGTTGAGTTCTCGTTGCGGCCCTAGGGACTTAGGCTCGGCGCCGGCGCGCTCACCGGCGCACCCGGGGGGGTGGCCCCCGCATCGCCGTCGAGGTCCTTGGTGGCTTGCGCCGCCACTTGGGCGATGTTCAGCGTGATTTCCTGCTTCTGGCCGCCTCTCTCGATGGCGACGGTGACATGCTCCGAAGACTGGATCGTATCGAACACTTCTTGACTGCGCTGCGGGTCGTCGAGAGCAGTGCCGTTGATGGCCGTTACCAAGTCGCCGGACTTGAGCCCCAATTTGGCAAATATCTGCCGGTTGCGACCCGGATAAGCCCGAAAACCTCGTAGCTTTCCGGCGACGTTGTCATAGGAGGGTACGGTGCGCATGACTTGGTCGAGCAGGCCCGGGTCCTGGGCCACCATACGGCGAATGTTGTCAACCGCAGCAGCCGTGCGGGGATCCCCCGTCGGCAGCCGACGTAGCACCGGTGGCCCGCGCATGCCTGCTCCCAGTAGTCTTGGTAACAGCAGAGTCTCCAGCATCCCCGCGCGATCGAGTATGACGTGGTCGAGATAAACGGAATGCAGCGCCGCTCCGCCAACGCTGTCGCCGACCGCATACACCTTGGCGGGGCCGCCGTCGCTGATGATGGCTACGCCGCGCTTCGGGTCTTGGCTGGCAATGGTCCCCGCTAGTACCAAATTGGCGGTGGTCGGCGGGGCGTTGTCCAGATCCTGGCCGGCGGGATCGGCCGTGGCAACGCCGAAAAGATGCGCTGACACCACGCTTTGCAGGTCCACCGCGGGATGCTGAGTTCGCGGTGTCGTGCTCGCCGGCACCGGCTGCGGCGAGTTCACTGGGCCGCCGCTGAGCAGCGAAATGGCGATCCGCGCCAATTCCACGGCAACTAGCGCCGCGAGAGCCAGCGATATCAACCGGGGTCCGTTGCCTTGCAGACGGGACAGCCATTCATTTGCGCGAGTTTCAAGCATGTGAAGATCGTGAATGGAACCGTGACCGGTGATCATACTGGCTACCTGCTTGTACGCTCAAGCATTTGTTTTTACTTGTTAAAGTAAAGTGACAGTTAATGGCGACAGGGAACTTCTGCGGGGCTTTGGGCGACACGTCTTGTAAACGGTGAGAACGCACCCTATAAACTGATGATTCATGAGTGACATCGAACGCGATCGGGAGGGAACCGGGCTGGTCGTCGAGGAAGCGGCGCCCAAGCTCAAGCGTCCCCCTTTGTACCAAGTAGTCCTGATCAACGACGACTACACCCCCATGGAGTTCGTGGTCGATATCCTGCAGCGTTTTTTTGCAATGGACCGCACCAAAGCAACTCGGGTTATGCTGGAGGTCCATACCAAGGGCAAAGGCGTCTGCGGCGTCTTTACTTATGAAATTGCGGAGACCAAGGTGGCTCAAGTGATCGCGTATGCGCGACAACATCAGCATCCGCTGATGGCAACGCTAGAAGAGGCGTAAAGTGCTAAGTCAAGAACTCGAATTTTGCTTAAACGATGCTTTTGCCGGCGCGCGCGAGGCGCGGCATGAATTCATGACCGTCGAGCATTTGCTGCTCGCGATCATGGATACCCCCAAGGTCAGAGAGGTCTTGAAGTCCTGCGGTGCGGACACCGCTAAACTCAAGAACGAGCTGAAACAATTCATAGATCAGACCACCCCGCGTTTGCCGGCGGGCGAGGATCGGGACGTGCAACCGACCTTAGGGTTTCAGCGAGTGTTGCAACGGGCCGTTTTTCACGTGCAATCGAGCGGCAAGAAAGAAGTCACCGTCGCCAACGTGTTGGTCGCGATCTTCAGTGAAAAGCAGTCCCATGCCGCCTATCTGCTGAGCATGCAGGACGTCTCGCGCCTGGATGTGGTCAATTTCATCGCCCACGGTTTATCCAAGGCCGGCGGCGAGGAGCGCAGCGAACGCGACGAAGGCGGCGCTTCCCCGGATGTCGAGCGCGATGGCGACAGCGGCGGCAGCGCCTTGGAAAAATACGCGACCAATCTGAACGACTCGGCGCGCAAAGGCAAGATCGATCCATTGATCGGGCGCAAGCTCGAGGTCGAGCGGACCATAGAGATTCTCTGCCGGCGGCGCAAGAACAATCCGCTGTATGTGGGCGAGGCGGGCGTCGGTAAAACTGCGATCGCAGAGGGCCTAGCCCGCATGATAGTCGAGAACCAGGTCCCTGACGTGTTGTTGGATGCGACTATTTATTCGCTCGACATGGGGTCTTTGGTCGCCGGCACGAAGTATCGCGGCGACTTCGAGAAGCGCCTGAAGGCCGTCTTGGCCGAAGTCAAAAAGCAGCCCGGAGCGATTCTATTCATCGACGAAATCCATACGGTGATCGGCGCCGGCGCGGCCTCGGGTGGGGTTATGGATGCGTCCAATTTGATCAAGCCGGCTCTGGCCAACGGCGAATTGCGCTGCATCGGTTCGACGACTTATAACGAATACCGCGGCATCTTCGAAAAAGATCATGCGCTGGCGCGGCGCTTCCAGAAAATCGACATCACCGAACCGTCCGTCCAGGACACGGTGGACATTCTGCGTGGCCTCAAAACCCGCTATGAAGAACACCACGGCATCAAGTATGAAGATGACGCCCTGCAAGCCGCCGCCGAATTGGCCGCACGCCATATCAACGACCGGCATATGCCGGACAAGGCGATCGATGTGGTCGATGAGGCCGGCGCCAATCTGCGGCTGCAGCCGGTAGAAAGCCGTGCCGCATCGGTGACGGTAACCCAAATCGAGAATGTGGTCGCGCGTATCGCGCGCATACCGCCGAAGAACGTGTCCTTGTCGGACCGCGACGTGCTGAAGAACCTGGAGCGCAACTTAAAGCTGACGATTTTCGGGCAAGACAAGGCCATCGAGGCATTGTCCGCGGCCATCAAGATGTCGCGCTCGGGATTGGGCGATCAGCGCAAGCCCGTGGGTTCCTTCCTATTCTCGGGTCCCACGGGAGTAGGCAAAACCGAGGTCACCCGCCAGCTGGCCATCGCCATGGGCGTGGAGTTCGTGCGCTTCGACATGTCGGAATACATGGAGCGCCATACGGTCTCGCGTCTGATCGGCGCCCCCCCGGGTTATGTGGGCTTCGATCAGGGCGGATTGTTGACCGAAGCGATCGCCAAGCACCCGCATTGCGTGCTGCTGCTCGATGAAATCGAAAAGGCGCATCCTGATGTGTTCAATCTGCTGCTGCAGGTCATGGATCATGGCACGCTCACCGACAACAATGGCCGCAAGGCGGATTTCCGCCACGTGATCATCGTGATGACC
>JALYIW010000051.1 GCA_030775625.1 Pseudomonadota bacterium
TACCTGGCCCCAATAGTCGATGATGATCGTATCGCCATAGGTCTCGCGGCCGCTGCTGTGCGTTCCGGCTTGGGCCGGCGCCACTACGTAGCACAAGTTCTCGATGGCACGCGCTCGCAGCAGAGTCTCCCAATGCGCCCGGCCCGTGGGCACGGTGAACGCAGCCGGAATTGCCAGCCACTGCGCGCCGCGCGTCACGAGCTCACGATAAAGTTCCGGGAAACGCACGTCGTAACATACGGAGAGCCCGAGCCTGCCGACCGGGGTGTCCGCGATCACCGGCTCGCGTCCGGGAGTAACGTGGTTGGATTCGAGATACTGCTCGTCGCGGCCGGGAATGGTCACGTCGAACAAATGAATCTTGTCGTAGCGCGCCACGCGTTTGCCCGCGGCATCGATCAACAACGACGTGTTGGCAACGCGGCGCTCGGTGTCGCCCCGAATGACGATGGTTCCGCCCAGAATCCACATATGGAGTTCGCGCGCGGTTTCGCTCAAAAACGCTTGCACGGGTCCGGTACCGTCAGGCTCGGCCACTTGCAACTTATCGGCGTCGCGCAAGCCGATGAACGAAAAGTTCTCCGGCAGGCATGCAATATCCGCCCCGGCATCCTTGGCTTGACGCAGCAACACGGCCGCGGCAGCCAAATTATCCGCAACGATATGTCCCGAGGTCATTTGGATGGCAGCAACTTTGCCCATTTATTTCGGTCCCTCTGCGGCCGCGGCGTCCGCACTCTTGATTCGTTCCACAGTGGGATTATCCCAACTGCCCGTGATCCGATAATACCCTCGTGCCAGTCCTTTCAGCGGCTGTTTGAACACCTGTGTGAACAGCAGTACCGCCGCCCCCACCACCGGCCCGCCCACGAAGCCGGCCAAGGGCAAGGGCGAATTGCCCAAACTCCCGGTAACCACTGCAGTTTGGTCATAATCTTTGTTTTTCAAGCCAACCCGGCCTATTAAGCCGATTTCCGCTGCCGGGCCTTTCAACAGCACATTGTCGGTGTAGAGGCTGCCGCCACGCACATCGAAATCCCCGCGAACGGTATCGAACGCCAGTCCTTTGTCGGTTAGATCGCTGAAATCCAAGGCCAGGCGCCGCGGCAAAGCGGCGAGGCTTGCAATGCCCAGGACCCGCCCCGCGCCGGGTTTGAGCCCCACGACCTGCCCCTTATCCAATGACAACTGCAGGTGGCCGGTTGCTTCGGCGAGTGCGGCACTGGTCGGCGCGCCGATCCAGCTGAGGTCGAAATCCATTCGGCCGGTTCTGGCGTCGAGGACATCCGCATATCCCAATCGCTCCAGTGTCTCGCGAACATCGCTGCTGTCCAGGGCTCCCTCGACGCGGGCGACCCCTGAGTCCTTGCCGCGCCACTCTCCCTTGGCGCTCACATTGAAACTTGCGCTGGAGGCGGTGAGCTGTTTGAGGCTGACGCCATCATCGAGCTTGACCAGCGTCGCTTGCACGTCACCGAAGTCTCGTCCTCCCCAGTTCAAATTCGCGGCGTGAAAGTTGATCGCCGGGATGCCTCGCGGATCGGCGAGAGTCCGCGATTCGCTCGGCGCACGAACGCCGCCGCCGCCCGCATCTGAAGCCTCCGGCGCGACATCGAAACGCAGCCGCTCGAATTGCAGATTCCATGGCGCCGTCGTATCGGCCGCGCTCGGCAGCGTGAGGGTGCCGGCCACGTTCGGGCCGCCTACGGCAATGCGTACGCCGCCGCCGCTCACCGCGAGGTTCAGTGAAACTTCTTTAAATGCCAGGCCGAGATAGTCGAGTTCCGCCACGTTGAGTTTGGCGGCGGTCAGATAATCCGCCAGCGGCTTGGCGTTCTTATCGGGGGTGTTGAGCTTCAGCCAGCCAGCCAAATCCAAGCGTGCGACCGAGCCCCCCAAGTTCAATACTTGGGGGGCCGCGGCGCTCACCTCCTCGGCGCCGAAGGTCAGAGTCGCGCGCGCCAAACTCATGCCGTTTGCATCGGATTTCAGCACATAAGAACCGCTGACCACTGATCCTAAGGCCAGCCGTCCCTGTGGGCCGCCGGTTGCCGGCCATTGCATTTCAAACCACGACGGCAGGGCTACGGCTGCGGATTTGGCAAGGGGCGCCGGCAGCATCATCTCCAAACCGACGAGATTGCTGCTGACCCGCAGCGAACGCTCGCGATTCGGCTCGGGCGCCATCTTCAAAACCGCGCGCCACTCGGTCTGGCCGCCGATCGATATGCCGGGCGGCAGCGCCAACGCGCTGCGCAACGCATCGCCGGTCAAATTACCGTGCAAATCGACTTGAGTCCGGGTGGCGGGGCGGTTGCGCCGCGATCGAGCCTGCATCTGAAACGGGCCGCCCAAGATGCGGCCATGCACGTCGGCTCGAGCTAGCTGGCCGGCGTCCATGTCGAAGTCTCCGCTCACATCCGTTGCCGCGACATTGGAGCCTGGCCGGTTCACCGTCACGCCGTCGAGCTCAGCGTGGATCAACACACGTCGATGCACGAAATCCTTGAAGGGCAAAAACAAATCGATGTTGGAGCGCAGCGGCCCTTTGGCCTCGACGCCGGAGAACGCATGTTCGGCTGAGGCGTCCAAGGGGGTTGCGCGCAAAAAGGTGAGCGCGTCCGCGGCGTCGCCGCCCGCGGTAACGTGCACTTTCAACTCTCCTGTTTTGAAATCCGCGAAGCGTGCATCGGCCGCAGCCACCGGAATATCGCCGATGCGCCCGGAGAGGAAATGAGCGGTCAATCCTTCATTGCGGAATTCCGCGTGCGCCACGAGATTTTCGAGTCGCGGCCAGCCGTCGCCGTAATCGAGCGTGACCCCCTCCAGTGCGCAGCGCGCCAGGAATATGCCGGCCCCGTCACGAAAAGGAAAATGCCGTATGGGGCCGCGGATCAGCACATCGGCCCGCGACATGCGTCCCGCGACGAATGCTCGATTGAGCCAAGCAAGCGCGGGCGGCGAAATCCATTCGCGCGGCAAGTAATTGCGCACATTCGCCGCATTGCCGTGTTCGACCACGCCGACCAGAGTGAGCAGCGGTGACGAACCGTCTGCCGGCTGTTGCCACGCCACTTTCGCGCGCACGCCGGCATCGCGATTCTTCATCTCCCAGTTCGCAGACGAGAGCAGCAACTCTCGAGCGTTGCGCTTCCAATACAGCGAGACTTTGAGCGACTCCAAAGCGATGGGCTGGGGCAACTGAGCCGGCCAGGTGAACACCGCCGTGTGCGTGTCGACGTCCACCCGCCCACCCCGTTCATTGCCCTCGACCGTTCCCGTAAGTCCGCGCAATCCAGGCGCCCGGCCCATCGGCGCAAATCCGACGTCGCGAAACTTGGCCTGCACTTGCAGCCGCCACGGATCGGCGGCCGCCTTGCGCTGCAGCGCAATGAAGGCATCCCGCCACTCGCCCGTCGGGGCGATGTCGCGCAACCTGTCGCGAATCTCCTTTTGCGGCAATAAGCCGGCGAGTGGCAACAAGGTTTCCGCCCGTAGGTAGCTCGCGCGTGCCCGCAGCTCCAGCAAACCGATTTCGCTGCTTCGCCAGTTCACCGCGAACTCCGAGTCGGGGTCGCGGCGTCCCGCGCGCTGCGCGTAGACCTTTCTTCCCGACAGACTCCAACGGTCACCCTCGTGGAGGATGCCGAGCGCGCCACCGATCCGTTCGAATCTGACCAACGGTCCATCCACGAGCTGCGTGGCGACATTCTGCGCCGCGAAGTTCAGATCGGCCCGCGCGACCTTAAGGCCCGCGCCAAGCGCCGCCAGCTCGAACACGCCGCCGCCCGCATCGAGCCGGCTCAAATATTCGGGCAGCAGCAATCGCCACCCCGGGAAGGAAATATCCTTCGCGCGAACCAGTGCGTTCCAATGCAGCGCTTTGATGTCGCCGATGCCGCGAATTTTGCCACTCACGTTGAATTCCCCGCCGAGTGCCGGTGGCATATGGGCGGCAAGGGCGATCGCCAAGCCCTCATCATCGCGCCGTAGGTCGAAGTTGACGTCTTGGAGGGACAACTGCGGCAACGCATCGTTCCAATTCTGCAAGGTGACCATGGCGTGGCGGATCGCCAGCTTGCCGGCCGGCAGGTCGTCGAGGGTGAGCGTCGCCATCGACGAATCGTCACTGCCTAGTTTGATTTCTGACGCCAACGCAAAGCTGGTTGGACCCAGGCGTGCGATCACGATGGTAGGTGCATCGATCTCGATTCTTCCAGCCAGCAACTTGCCGCTGCTGATCAGCTGCCAAACATCAGCGGCCACCCGTCCGCCGCGGGCGCGCGCCAACACACGCTGATTGTCTTTGGAACGCAACTCCAATCGATCGAAATGCAGCTCAGGCCCGTACCAGCGCAACGACGGCGAAACTTGGGCAAACGCGATGTGATATCCGATTTGGGCGTGCACCCATTCCTTGATTTCGGCCTGATAGGCCGGCGCACGATTCAGGGCGAGTTCTATGGCCAGCACCAACAGGAGAATCAGGCCCAAGAGTCCCGCAAAGCAGTACAACAGTATTTTGCCGGTCTTGCGCACGCTCATTACATCAACACGACGTCGTATTGGTCAACCGCATACAGTGCTTCGGTCTGTAGACGAATGGGTTTGCCGGTGACGAGTTCCAATTCGCCGAGTGCGGAGGAGTCCTCATCGAGCAATCGCTCGATCACGTCCTGATGCGCCAACACCATCAGCTCCTTGCAGTCGAATTGGCGCGATTGACGCACGATCTCGCGAAACACTTCATAGCAAACCGTTTCCGCTGTTTTGACGAAGCCTCGGCCCTCGCAGGTTGGACAAGACCGGCATAAAAGATGTTCCAGACTTTCGCGGGTGCGCTTGCGTGTCATTTCGACCAACCCCAGCGGCGACACCGATGAGACATTGGTTTTCACGTGATCGGCGGCGAGCGCCCTCTGCAAGGCCTGAATGACCTGCCGCCGATGCTCAGATTTTTGCATGTCGATGAAATCGATGATAATGATGCCGCCGAGATTGCGTACGCGCAGCTGCCTCGCAATGCTCACCGCCGCCTCGAGATTGGTCCGGAACGTCGTCTCCTCGAGGTTTCGATAACCGACGAATGCGCCGGTATTAACGTCGATCGTGGTCATCGCCTCGGTTTGATCGATGATCAAATGGCCGCCGGACGTCAGCGACACTTTGCGATCCAACGCTTTCTGGATTTCTTCTTCGACGTGGTGCAATTCGAACACCGGCCGGGCCTCGCCACACAGCTCGATACGCGGCAGCGCATCCGGGATGAAGGAGATCGCGAACTCCAGCATCTCCCGATGCGCGCCGGCCTGGTCGATCAACACTCGCTCAACATCAGGCCGCAGCAGGTCACGCAGAATTCGAAGGTGCAGCGGCAGATCTGCGTATACCAGGTTGCCGGGTTGGGTGCGCAGCGCCTTTTGCCGCACGAATTCCCACAATTTGCGCAAATAGATCATGTCGGAGCGCAACGCCTCGGCCGGCGCATCCTCCGCAGCGGTGCGCACGATAAAGCCGGCGTTTTCGCCCGGTTGAACTGCGGCTTGCACCGCGGTCCGAAGACGCTCGCGTTCCTGCTCATCCTCGACGCGCGCCGATACGCCCACGCCGTGGCCCTGCGGCATGTACACCAGGTAGCGCGACGGCAAAGTAATGAAGGTAGTCAACCGCGCACCCTTGGTGCCCAGGGGATCCTTGACCACTTGCACCAGGATCTCATTGCCCTCGCACACCAGCGAACGGATGCTCTCGGCGCGCGGCGGCTCGATGCCAGTCTCGGCGTGCCGCGGATCGACAATGTCCGAGGCGTGCAGGAAGGCTGTGCGCTCCAAGCCGATCTCGATGAAGGCCGCCTGCATGCCGGGCAACACCCGCGACACGCGGCCTTTGTAGATATTGCTGATCAGGCCGCGGCGGCTGGCGCGCTCGAGAAACACTTCTTGCAGCACGCCGTTCTCGACGACGGCGGCGCGCGCCTCGTGGCTGCCGGCATTGATGAGAATTTCGCTGCTCATCGCGTGCCGGCGGCTCGCCAGCGCGACACGCCGGCCTGAGCAAGCAGTTCGGCTGTTTCGAACAACGGCAGCCCCATCACACCGGAGTAGCTGCCGCGCAAATCCGCAACGAAAATCGCGGCCTTTCCCTGGATGGCGTAAGCGCCCGCCTTGTCGCAAGGCTCTCCCGTATCCCAGTAGGCGCGCGCCTCGGCGGCGTCGATGGGACGGAAATCGACCTCGCTGCGGCTGAGGCGGGACCGCACCCCATTCGCGGTCCGCAGGGCAACCGCCGTCAGGACTTGATGGGTGCGGCCGGAAAGCTGCTTGAGCATGCCCTCCGCTTCCGGACGCCCGGCCGGCTTGCCAAGTATTTTGCCGTTCAACACCACCACGGTGTCCGCTGCCAATACCGGAGCGTCGCGGCTCGTGTTCCAGCCGGCATCGGCCTTGGCTGCCGCGAGTCGGGTGACATAGGCCACAGGCGGCTCGCGCGGCAGCACGGCTTCGTCGATCGACCCGCGCACGAGGCGAAATGCGACGCCGATTTGCCGCAGCAGCTCGCGCCGCCTGGGCGAGCCTGAGGCCAGATAAACGAAATTAAAGGTCATGCCCCCAGGATACCGAACCTTAAGGCACCTAGGCTCGATGATACGGGTGGCCGGCGAGCAAACTCATGGCACGGTAGATTTGTTCGGCCACGACCACCCGCACCAGCGCATGCGGCAAGGTCAATGTCGACAGGGACCAGCTGAGGTCGGCTCTTTCGCGGCATGGCGCTGCCAGACCGTCGGGGCCGCCGATGAGAAGCGCAAGCGCACGGCCATCCCGCAGGCGTTCAGCAAGCCAAGCACTCAACTGTTCCGTGCTCATGGTTCGGGCGTTGATTTCCAGCGCCACGACATAATCGTCGCGTCCGACGGCCGCCAGCATGGCGCCGCCCTCGCGCATTACGGCGCGCTGCGGGCTCTCGCCCGCGCGACGTGTGGCGACCGGGATCTCGAGCAGCTCCAAGACGAGCGGGGTGCGCAACCGCTTCTGGTACTCTTGAAAACCGCTGTTGATCCACGCGGGCAATCGTGTGCCGGCAGCGATCAAGCGGCACTTCATGGGCAGGTGACGGCCACGCTCAACCGCGCGCTGCGCGCTTCGCGGCCGTCGTATCCCAGAGCTTTTCCAACCCATAGAACTCGCGCACACGCGGCAGCATGACGTGCACGATCAGGTCGTTCAAATCGATCAGCACCCAATCGCCATCCTGTTGACCCTCGACGCCGTGCGGTCGAAACCCCGCCTCCTTGGTGCTTTCCACCACGCGTTGCGCCACTGAACGCACGTGCCGATCAGAAGTGCCGCTGGCGATCACCATGGTATCCGCAATGTCGGTGAGTCCCCGCACGTCGAGCACCTTCACTTCCAAAGCTTTCATGTCGGCCAACGCATCGATGACGACATTTCTGAGCGACGGTTTTCGCTTGCTGGGATTGTTCTTGGTTACGGCCTTGGGACCGGCCGCCGCCGTGTCCCGAACTTTTGGTTTATTGCTCGACTTCTTTTTTAATGGCACTACGTTGTCCGTGTTCTGGAATAACAATTCGCATCCAAGATGAGTTTACGCACCGGGTCAGGCATGAGAAAGCGCGGATCGCGGCCCATGCCGATCAGCTGCCGCACCTCAGTGGATGAAATCTCCAGCTGCGTTACCGCATGAATGTAGATGCAGCCCGCGCGCTGCTCGTGGAGATCGCCGATGCGCCCGGTGCCGCGATCCACCAACAGCTCACCCAGCGGCCCCATCCCCGGCGCACGCCAGCCCGGACGGTGTGCGACCACCAAATGCGCCAGCTGCAACAGTTCCTGCCATTGGTGCCACTTCGGTAAACTCAAAAAAGCGTCCATCCCGACGATCAGGCATAGGCTCCGATCCGGGTATTCATGACGCAATTCGGCCAAGGTTTCGACCGAATAGGAAGGCCCCTCCTTGCGAACCTCGCGATCGTCGACCACGAAGCCCGCCTGGCCTGCGGTGGCCAACTGCACCATTTGCAGCCGCAATTGCGCGTCCGCGAAAGGCTTGTCGCGATGCGGCGGATTGCCGGCGGGAAGAAAGCGTATCTCCTTCAATCGCAGCGCTTGCTGCAACTCGAAGGCCGTGCGCAGATGCGCGTAGTGAATCGGATCGAATGTTCCGCCGAAAATGCCCATGGGATTCATAGGGCTACCCTGCCTGATTCCGCGTGTGCTTGCAAAGCGCCGGCAAGACCGCCGGTAAGTCCGGTGAGCGCGCTCCAAGCGTCGCCCTTGGCCAGTCCCTTGATGACGCGGTCGGTATGGCTCGCCAGCGTCAGCAGACGCTCCAGCGGTATATCCTTAAGTCTCGTCAACGCGCGCGACGAAGGCGTCGCCGCGAGATTCCAGCCGCTGCCCCGGACCGTCGAGCGCAAGCGGGAGCGCTCGCGCGCCTGCCATAAGCCGCGCAATTCGCGCACCAGGGCCCAGAGAATGAGGGTGGGTTCCACCCCTTCGCTCTTCAGGCCCAGCAACACCCGCAGAGCGCGCTCTGCACTGCCGGCGGCGGCGGCTTCGGCAAGCTGGAACACATCGTAACGAGCGCTGTCGCCGACCGCACGCAGTACGAGATCCGCGCTGATGGGTTTGCCATTCGTCAGTAAGCTCAACATTTCCAGTTCCTGTTTCGCAGCCAGCAAATTCCCCTCCACTCGATCGGCGATCATCTGCGCCGCGGCGGGCTCGATCTCCACCGCGAGCTGCCTCGCTCGCGCGCGCAACCAGCCTGGTAAGGCGGAGGCTTCCACCGGCCAGACGGCCACCCACACTCCCTGCTTTTCGACGGCCCTCACCCACGCTGCATCGGCGGCTTTTTTGTCGAGTTTGTCCGTGACGATCAAGCACACGACATCCGGCGGCGGCTGCGACGCGAGATCTGCGAGCTGTTGTGCACCCTTGTCGGGTTTACCGCTCGGCATGCGCAGCTCGAATAGGCGCCGCTCGGCGAACAGCGACAAGGATTGGCTCGCATGACGCAGTTCATCCCATGCGAAGCTGCGATCGATGAAAAACACCGAACGATCCGCGTACCCCGCGGCCCGCGCGGCCGCGCGAATCAAATCCGCCGCTTCGCCGACCAGTAAGGGTTCGTCGCCCGAAACCAGGTAAATGCCGGCTACCGAACGCAGCAGCGCGGCTGGCAATTGATCGGCGTTGAGACGCAACTAAAATGCCTCGGATGCAAGGATGACACGATTATCTCAGTCTATCGCCATGGATGCTCGACAAAACCCGGCTCAATCGTTGAGGCACGCGCGCGCCGCCGCGTACTCCCGCTCCATTCGACTGACCAGCGCCGCCACGCTTTCGACTTCGTGAATGCCGCTCACGCTCTGGCCGGCGCTCCAGATATCGCGCCAGGCTTTGAACTCGGCATTGCCGCCGGTGCCGAAATTGAGTTTTGTCTTGTCGGCTTCGGGAAGCTCGTCGGGATCGAGGCCGGCGCGCACGATGCTGCCGCGCAAGTAGCTTCCCGAAACGCCGCTGAATAAATTCGTATAGACGATATCCTCGCCTCGGCTGTCGATGAGCATTTGCTGGTATTCGGCGCTGGCATTCGCTTCCTGCGTCGCGATGAAGCGCGTGCCGAGATAGGCAAGGTCCGCCCCCAACGCCTTGGCAGCCAATACATCGGCGCCCGTGCTCATGGCGCCCGACAGGATGATGGCCCCCGGGTAGATCTCACGAATTTGTTTGACCAAGGCGAATGGACTCAGCACACCGGCGTGGCCGCCGGCCCCGGCGCACACCGCGATGATGCCGTCGACCCCCTGCGCTGCCGCCTTCTCGGCGTGGCGCAGGTTGATGACATCGTGGAACACCAGCCCCCCATAGCCATGGACTGCCGCAACGACTTCTGCGGGCGGCCTCAAACTGGTGATGATGATGGGCACCTTGTGCTTCACGCACAGCGATACATCCTGTTCCAACCGGCTGTTGCTGGCGTGCACGATCTGATTGACGGCAAACGGCGCTACTTTGCGGTCCGGCTTCGCCCGGCTGCATGATGCGAGCTCAGCGGTAATCTCTGCCAGCCAATCGTCGAGTTGCGCAGCGGGGCGGGCATTTAGCGCCGGAAACGATCCCACGATGCCCGCCTTGCATTGTGCCAGCACCAAGCGCGGGGTCGACACGATGAACATCGGTGCGCCGATCAAAGGTAATCGTAGTCGTCCTTGCAGAATCGTCGGAAGGGGCATCAGAACTCCGTTTCGCTCATTATGGCGCACAAATTGCCAACCTACTCGCTTATCCTTGAGGCATCAAACCCAAAGGAAGATCATGCAATTCGGTACTTTGCTATTCGAGCGCCGGGAACGCGCGGCCTATGTCACGTTGAATCGTCCGGACAGATTGAATGCCCTGAACAGCGCATTGATTGCCGACTTGCATGCGGCCGCCACAGCCATCGACGCGGACCCGGAAGTTCGCGCGGTATTGTTGACGGCCGCCGGCCGCGGATTCTGCGCCGGCGCGGATCTGATGAGCAATGACCTGCTTGCCGATCCCGAGCGTAGCGCCGGTGAAAACATGCGCGTGCGTTTGCAAGAGCACTTCAATCCCATGGTGCACGCCTGGTATCAATTGCGCGTGCCGGTGGTGGTGGCGGTCCAGGGCATTGCCGCCGGAGCCGGAGTGAGCGTCGCGCTCACCGGCGACATCGTACTGGCAGCGCGCTCGGCCAGCTTCATTCAGCTATTTGCGCCCAAGCTCGGCCTCATGCCGGATCTCGGCAGCACTTTTCACCTGCCGCGGCTGGTCGGCACCGCTCGTGCCAAGGGGCTGACACTGCTGGGCGATGCGCTGACGGCCGAGGCCGCGGCCCAATGGGGAATGATCTGGGGCTGCGTGGATGATGCCGTGCTGCTCGAGCAAGCTGAGTCGATTGTTCGACGTTTCGCAACCGGTCCCACTCAAGCCTATCGACGCATCAAAGCGCTATTCAATGTCGAACCGCCGCGCACCCTGGCCGAGCAGCTGGCGCTCGAGGCGGATCAGCAATCGCTACTAGGCGATACCGAGGACTTCGCAGAGGGGGTGGAGGCGTTTCGCAGCAAGCGCGCACCCTTGTTCAAGGGCCAATAGGGCTCATATCAATGAACCAATCCGGGCCCGAATCGATTTTATGAACCGCGGCATAGTTGCCCTGATTGAGCGCTACCGCAAGGTTCAGCAAGCTGTTGACATACACCAGCGGTTTCCCAATGGGCACCTCGCCGAAGGTGCGCTGATATGGCATCGTCGACTCATCGATCAGCGTCTGATTGTGATATATGCGCACGCGGATCGCTCCGCCCAACGGAGTATGCAGCTCATCGAACAGCGCTTTGGGAATGTTGCTCCAGACATTGCCGTATTGCACGTCCAGAATCGGTATCATTCCCTGCAGCGTATTACCGACTCGTTCCGCTTTGCGATAGGCGATGCCGATCAACGCCGCCGGCGCGAGCGGCGGACCCACCTGTTCGAAGCTGATTACGTTCGCCGCCAATCGCGCGCCGGTGAAGGCGAATACGTCGCGCCCGTGAAAAGTATGCGATTCGTCGGAGCCGGGGCGCCGATTGATGCGTTCGTCGATTTGCCGAAGTCCTTCTATGCCGTCGCGCTCGGCGACCAAGGACAAGAGTCCATTGTTGGGACCGACGAAGTAGTGTCCGGTACGGGTTTTGAGGACCACGGATAGGCGCGCCGTGCCGACGCCCGGATCAACCACCGCGACGAACACCGTATCCTTCGGCCAGAACTGTTCGGTTTGGTAGAGACGATACGCGCCCGCGAAAATGCTGGGATTTTCGTGGCTCAAATCGGCGATCAGCAAATCTTGGGAGACGCTGTACGCCACCCCTTTCATGGCCGACACCGCGCCGTCTCGCGTCCCGAAATCCGTCAGCATCACCAAAGGCGCGCGCGCTTGCGCCAGCACCGAAATGCACAAGAGCGACATCGACAAGCCGTGCCGGAGGGATCCTCGAGGGTACGGCATGCTCAACTCCGCGTGTCGGAAATTCGCCTGCCGATTTCCCTCACCGGCACGCTCACTTCAGCCTGCGACTTCTGCACGCCGGATGCCTCAGATCCGCAATTGTCGCAACCGCCGCAAGCGGCTTGCGCCTGGCCGGTCGCGGCATTCGCCAGATGCTGCGCCAGTCTCCTCAATCCGAGGAATGCCGGAGCCGGCGCCAAGCCGCGGATCAAGGCCGCCGACACGCGGGACTTGAGTCCTCGCGGACCGAGCGAGGCAATCGCGTACCCCACGCTCACCAACAGCGCCAGACCCACCAGAGAATTATCGAGAACGCTGCTCATTCGACTAGCCCCAGGGCTACATGATAGGTAATCCACGATCCGGCGTACGCGAGTCCAAACATATACCCCGCCATGATCAGAGGATAGCGCCAGGAATTCGTTTCCCTTTTGACGGTCACCAAGGTCGACAAGCACTGCGGCGCGAACACATACCAGGCGAGCAATGACAGCGCAGTGGGCAGACTCCACGACGCAGAGATCAGCGGCATCAGGACGCCGCTCACATCGTTGCCCGTGGCTGAGAGGGCATAGACGGTACCCAAGGCGCCGACAGCCACCTCGCGCGCAGCGAGTCCCGGCACCAAGGCGATCGAAATCTGCCAATTGAAGCCGATGGGCGCGAAAATCACCGCAAGCCAAGCACCCAGATGCCCTGCGATGCTGTACTGGATCGCCGGCCCGGTAGCCCCCGGCGGCGGCACCGGAAAAGAACTCAAGGCCCATAGGATGACCATCAATGCCAGAATGATGGTGCCCACCCGGCTCATGAATATTTCCACGCGCTGCCACAGTCCGATCATCAAATTACGCGGGTTAGGCCAGTGATAGGCGGGCAGTTCGAGCATCAATGCCTGGAATCCCGAGCCTGAGCCGCTGCGCTTCAGGACGAAGGCCACCGCCATCGCACTAGCGACGCCCAATACGTAGAGCGCGAACAGCACCACACCCTGTAATTCCAAACCGCCCCATAGCTCGCGCCGCGGAATGAACGCCCCGATGAGCAGCGCGTATACAGGCAGCCGCGCAGAACAGGTCATCAACGGCGCAATCATGATGGTGACGAGTCGATCGCGGGGATTTTGTATGGTGCGAGTGGCCATGATCCCGGGAATCGCACAGGCGAAGCTCGATAGCAAAGGAATGAACGCACGTCCCGATAAGCCGACGCTGCCCATCACCCGGTCCAATAAAAACGCAGCGCGCGGCAAATATCCGGAATCCTCGAGCACCAAGATGAAGAAAAACAGAATGATGATCTGCGGCAAAAATACCAACACGCTGCCGACGCCGGCAAGCACCCCGTTGACCAGCAAATCCTTGAACAAGCTGGGTGGCAGGGCCGCACGCACCGCTTCACCGAAGACACCGACGCCTAGTTTGATCGCGTCCATGGGGACCTGCGCCCAAGCAAAGACCGCTTGAAATACCATGAACAGAATCACGGCGAGAATCAGCGGACCCGCTACCGGATGCAGCACCACGGCATCCACGCGATCGCTGAAGGTCACCCCGTCGAGCCGGTCCCCGCCCACCACGCCCAGGATTCTGCGAACTTCCGTTTGATCATGTTCGATATCCGATGCCGCCGGTGTCTGCCACGTCAATGCGTTCCGCGCTCCCGCGGCAATCGACACGCTGTCGAACACCCTGATCAGCGCTTCTACGCCGGTCGCTTTGATTCCTATGGTTTCGACCACCGGCACACCCAATTCGGCGGCCAAGCGATCGGCGTCGATCACGATACCCTTGCGGCGGGCGATATCGGTCATGTTGAGCGCCACCACCATGGGTACCCCCAGTCGTTTCAAGCTCAACGCCAAACGCAAGTTCTGGCGAAGATTGGTGGCATCCGTGACGCACACGACGAAGTCTGGCTGGGTTTCGCCGGCGCGGCGGCCGAGCAACACGTCGGCTGTGACCTGCTCGTCGGGAGTCAGAGGATCCAGGCTATAGGCGCCGGGCAAGTCCAATATCCGTACGCGCAGACCCGCCGGCGTGAGCAGCAAGCCTTCTTTGCGCTCGACCGTGACGCCGGCGTAGTTGGCTACCTTTTGACGGCTGCCGGTGAGAATATTGAACAAAGCGGTCTTGCCACAGTTGGGATTTCCAACCAAAGCGATCAGCGGAGTCGGAGCGCTTGACGACGCGTCCATGGAGTCTACGCGGGCTGAGGCTGCTCCGGACATACGCGGATACAGGCGGCCTCGTAAAGTCGCAACGCGAAGGTCCCAGTCCCGACGCGTACCGCGATCGGCGCCCGAGCCATCAAGCCCTTGGCGACGATGCGCACCGCCTCGCCCGGCAAAAACCCCAACTCCGCCAGGCGCCGGCCCATTTCAGCCGGGGCCGAGGCATCCGCGGGGTCGATGGAAACCACCCGCGCCGTCGTGCCCAGCCGCAAATCCGCAAGGCGGATCTCGGCGGGGAAGTTGAGAGGAATGCGCGCTGGGGGATTTGTGGACATGAACGCAATTCTACATGAGAATCGTTCCCATTACTATTACCGCGTCACATCCGCGTTGGCAATTCAAGCGGCGGCGCCGATCCTGCTAATCTTGCGGTCCCAGAGTCTACAGAGGCATCTGAAATGCCTACCCTTTTCGAAAAAATCATCGCCGGCGAGCTGCCCGCCACCGTGCTCTACCGCGACCCCCGAGTAATCGCTTTCCTGGACATCCGCCCAGTGGCCCCCGTCCATATATTGATCGTGCCGAACAAGCTCATCCCCACCGCGGACGATATTGCCGATCAGGACGAGTCGCTGATCGGACACATGTTCATCGTTGCCCGCGATCTTGCCCGCCAACAAGGCATCGCGCAGAACGGCTATCGATTGATCATCAACTGCAATGCGCACGGCGGGCAGGAGGTATATCACCTGCACTTACACCTGCTGGGTGGCCGGCCGCTCGGGCCCATGGTGTCGCGGGCATGAAGTCAAAGAGGAAAGGAACACCGATGAAGAAAAAAAACAGCGCGCCGGTCAAGACACGCTCCGTGCCGCGCAAATTAAGGCCGGCACGCAGCGTGGCGAAATCCACAACTCGACCCGTCAAGCCTCGCGAAACGATCCGCGAACTCTACCCGCCGCTCGAACCTTTTCGGCACGGGTACCTTCGCGTGTCGGAAGTCCATGAGATTTATTATGAGGAATGCGGCAATCCTGCGGGCAAGCCGGCCGTGTTCCTCCACGGCGGCCCTGGCGCCGGCTCCGACAAGCGCGCACGGCAGTTCTTCGATCCGCAGCATTACCGCATCGTGGTATTCGATCAACGCGGCTGCGGGCGCAGTCGACCCAGCGCTAGTCTGGTTGAAAATACGACATGGCATCTGGTGGCGGACATCGAGCGGTTACGCAAGCACCTGGGCGTAGAGCGTTGGCTCGTCTTCGGCGGATCCTGGGGCAGCACCCTAGCGCTTGCCTATGCGGAGGCGAACCCCGAACGCGTGAGCGAACTCGTGTTGCGCGGGATTTTCCTGTTGCGCTATGCGGAAATACGCTGGTTCTACCAGCACGGCGCGTCGGAGATATTTCCTGATGCCTGGGAGGCGTACCGCGACGCCATTCCCGTCGACGAACGCGATGATTTTTTGAGCGCCTATCATCAGCGCCTCGTCGGCACCGATCACCGGGCCGCACTTGCCGCGGCGCGCGCCTGGTCGATTTGGGAAGCCTCGGCGAGTTTCTTGTACAGCAACGGCGACAATATCAAAAAATGGGGTGAAGACGAGTTTGCTTTGGCGGTCGCGAGAATCGAGTGTCACTACTTCGTCAATCGAGGGTTCCTGCGCAGCGAAGGTCAATTGCTGGATGACGTGCCGCGAATACGCCACATCCCCACCACCATCGTGCAGGGTAGATACGACATCGTCTGCCCTGCCACCAGCGCCTGGGATTTACATCGCGCGTTTCCCGAGGCGCTCTTGCGCATCGTGCCGGATGCCGGCCATTCGGCATTCGAGGCTGGTAATATTCACGAACTCGTGCTCGCGACCGATCGATACCGCAGTCGCTGAAGGACCGGCCGAGGACTTCCATGCGATCCACACACTCGACCGTAGTATCTGCGGCAGTCTTGCTGTTCCTGTCGTTCGCGTCGCATGCGGCCGGCACCAAGCTGCTGCGCTTCCCGAATGTGTGGCGCGACCGCATAGTGTTCAGCTACGCGGGAGATCTGTGGACCGCCAACACGCAAGGCGGAATGGCCACCCGCCTCACCTCCAATCCGGGGCTCGAGCTGTTCGCGAGGTATTCACCCGACGGACGCTATATTGCCTTTACCGGCCAATACGGCGGCGACGAACAGGTTTACGTCATCCCGTCGAGCGGCGGTGCACCGAAACAACTGACCTTTTATCCGGCTGCCGGTCCACTTGCCGAGCGATGGGGCTATGACAACCAGGTCTATGGATGGACCCCCGATGGCGCGTCCATTCTGTTCAGGTCGGCGCGTGACGGCTACTCGTTGACAAACTCCAAGCTTTACACGGTTCCCGTCGGCGGCGGCGCGGCGACCCCCTTGCCCATGCCCGTATCGGGCGCCGGGCAGTTTTCGCCCGACGGCAAGCAAATTGTGTATTCACCCCTGTGGCGGGATTTCCGCAGCGAAAAACGCTACCAAGGCGGCTGGGCGAATGATCTGTATATTTTCGACCTGCGGCACCCCTCACTCTTGCAGGTCACGAACGATCCGCGCACCGACCGCGACCCGATGTGGATCGGCAATGCGGTGTATTTCAATTCCGATCGCACCGGTACTTTTAATTTGTATCGCTACGATATTGCCACTCGTCAAACGGCGGCGCTGACTCACTACACGGAGTGGGACGTACGCTGGCCGAGCGCCGATGCGGAGGGCCAAATCGTTTACGAGTCGAACGGCGAATTGCATTTATACGATACGCGCAATGACCGGGACCACGCCCTATCGATCGTCGTGACCGCCGACGATGTCACTACGCGTCACCAGAGCGTCAACGCCGCCGACAATATCGAAAGTCTTGCGGTAAGCCCCGGCGGCGAGCGGCTCGCCATTGTCGCGCGCGGCGATGTGTTCACCGTGCCGGTGGAACATGGCGTCAGCCGCAATCTCACGCAATCATCCTCGGCTCACGATCGAGAGGTCGCCTGGTCCACCGATGGGAGGCGATTGGCCTATGTGTCCGACCGCAGCGGAGAGGAGGAAATATATGTGCAAGAGCAGAGCGGAAATGCCCCCGCCGAGCAGATCACCACGCAGTCCGCCGCCCGCTACGGCGCACCGATATGGTCGGGTGATGA
Source organism: Pseudomonadota bacterium (assembly GCA_030775625.1). Lineage (GTDB taxonomy): Bacteria > Pseudomonadota > Gammaproteobacteria > Steroidobacterales > Steroidobacteraceae > Bog-1198. The sequence continues at coordinate 17,371 of JALYIW010000051.1, forward strand.
CGAGCGCATCTCTTTCTCGGACAACACCGGACGGCTCTACGTCGTCGAATTGGCCACAAAACGCCGTATCACTGTCGCCAGGGACCCGAGCGACATGGCGGTGGACTATCGCTGGTCGCCGGACGGACAATACTTGAGTTTTTCCCTGAACGATGCAAACCATTTTTCCGGCATCTACGTCTGGTCCGTCGCAGACGGCAGAACACGGCGTATCACCCCGGAATTTTTCAATGCCCAATCGCCGTCATGGGCGCCGAACGGCGAGCTGTTGTATTTCTTGAGTCAACGTGAGTACCAACCGCAGCTCAGCACGGTCGAATTCAACTTCGCCACGAATCGACAAACCGGTATTTTTGCAGTAACCCTGCGAAAAGATGTCAAGAATCCGTTTGGCATTCGCAACGATGAGCCTGGCGACCACCAGAAGGAAGAGGACAGGGACGCCGAGAAGGACAAGAGCAGGGACAAGAGCAAGGATAAGAGCAAGGCCAAGCGCCCGCTCAGCATCGACTTCGATGCAATAGAGCAGCGTGCGATCCGAGTCCCCTTGGAGGCCGACAATCTCAGCGACCTGGAAGCCCGCGATGAGCAGTTGTTTTACCTGCGTAGCGGCCCTTTCTATTACGGCAGGGACGCCGACGTCAAACCCACGGTCATGTCGTACTCCATCAAGGAGCGCGAAGCGAAGTCCGTGGCCGAGGATGTCACCGAGTGGTCGGTAACGGCGGACGGCAAGCACGTGCTGGCCCAGCTTTCATCCAAGGAAATAAAGTATTTCGAGCTCGGCAAAAGCGAGGATGCCAAGTCCATCTCTCTGGGAGGACTCATGACCACACGCGTCCCGGCCGAAGAGTGGCGCGAAATCTTCGCCGAAGCGTGGCGCAGATATCGCGACTACTTCTACGTCGAGAACATGCATGGTTATGACTGGCGGAAGCTGCGGGAAAAATACCAGCCGCTGCTCGCCTTCGTCGGCCACCGCGCCGACCTCAACTACGTCATTGCCGAAATGATCTCCGAACTCACCGTGCAGCACGCCTATATCGAAGGCGGTGACCTGGGTTTGCCCAAGCGGCCCTTCGTCGGGCTGCCCGGGGCGCGGCTTGAACTCGATGCCAAATCAGGCCGCTATCGTATCGCCCAAATCTTCGCCGGTGAGAACGAAGAGGAGCGTTACCGTTCCCCCTTGACCGAGGTGGGTGTCGATGCCCACGTCGGGGACTATGTACTCGGAATCGACGGCCGCGAACTCAAAGTCGGCATCGATCCTTATGAATTGCTGCAGCTGCCGGCGAACCAGCCGGTCGAATGGCGAATCGCCGCCACCGCGGATGGGAGAGCGGCGCGCACCATTCGCTACCAACCGCTCGGCACGGAAACCAACCTGTTGTATCTGGCTTGGGTGTCCCGCAATCGCGCGCGGGTCGATCGAATGAGCCAGCAGCGCCTGGGGTATATACATATCCCCGACATGGGTGAAAGCGGGATCAGAGAATTCATCAAGTGGTGGTATCCGCAGGTGCGCAAAGAAGGTCTTGTGGTTGACGTGCGCGACAACGGCGGCGGCAACATCTCGGAATTGTTGATTGAAAGATTGGCAGCCACTTTGCATGGCACCGGCTTCGTCCGCAATCATGACAGCACGGAAACGTATCCGCGAGTGGTGCAACCGGGACCCAAGGTCGCGTTGATCAACGAGGACACCGGCTCGGATGGCGATATTTTCGCCAATGCCTTCCGTCAGTGGAAAATCGGCCCTTTGATCGGCAAGCGCACCTGGGGCGGCGTCGTCGGCATCACCGATCACGGACCGCTGCTCGACGGCGGAAGTGTATTTGTGCCAGAGTTCGGTACTGCGGACGAAAACGGCCATTGGATTATCGAAGGTCACGGTGTGGATCCAGATATCGTCATCGAACAAGATCCGGTGGCTGTCGCGCGTGGGGAGGATCCACAGCTGGAACGCGCTGTCGAAGAAGCGATGCAGCGATTGCCCGCTACACCGGTGAGTCTGCCGCGGCAGGCCGCTCCACCGATCAAGACCCAGGCGCACTGATCATGCCTGAACTTGCCATTCTGGGACTGGCTCGGTCGTCTGACGCGCGAGAAATCGCCGAAATGTCGCGCGATTTGATCGAGCAGGGTCTCGCTTGGTCTTGGACTCCGGCGCGAGTGCAGCATTTCATCTCCGGGCTGGAATCCTCCGTGGTCGTCGCCCGGCGAGAACGACGCATTGCGGCGTTTGCGATCATGCATTTCGGCGACGAAGTCGCGCATTTGAACTTGCTGGCAGTCGCGGCCGAGCATCGCCGCCAAGGCTTGGGTCGGCAACTCATCGAATGGTTGACGGCGAGCGCCATCGAAGCCGGGGTGTTTCGCATCAACCTTGAATTGCGCACTCACAATGAAGCCGCGCGAATTTTTTACGAGCGCTTGGGCTTCGATCAGCAGGGCGTGGTGCAAGGGTATTATCAGGGACGGGAAGCGGCCCTGCGAATGTCGCGGCGCCTGGCGAACAACCAATGTTGAATCGCAAACACGGTGACGAGGATTCCCAGTACCTCGTGCAATAAAGCCGAGCCGTGTTGCCATCGATCATCGGTGGCGAAGAATAAGGCAAATCCGGACATGGTCAGCACTAAGAAAAACGCCGAGAGAATCCCGCCGCTCACTCGCCGCAGGCGGCCGGGCCACGATCGCAGTACGTGGCGCGCAGAAACCCACCCCAACAAATACATGCTGAGAATCGCGAGGATCCCATGCATGAGCAGTAGCGCAGGCTCGAGCGGGTGCGGCGTTTTGCCAAATTGCCCCGCGGGCGCGAAAAAGCTATCGAGCAGCAACCACACGCATCCGGACAGCCACAGCGTGCCGAGAATGCAATAAATGGCGACGCGCTGCCGCCACGCCATGCGCGCGAGGCGCGCCGGCGCATTGCGCGACTCGACATGGTGCGTCACGTGGCGGTGCCCCCGCACATGCTCCGGTTCGCGCATGGGTCGCTAACCCGCGGCGCCGGCGGGCCGCAGCGCGGACTGCCACAGGGCAAACAGCCATCGTACCCCCTGAGTCACATGCTCCGAGGACAGCGTGGCGCCGGAAATATTCTTGATGTCGGTGCGGAACCGCAGCTGTTCGAGATCGCGGCGGCGAGCGAATTGCCCGCGCCAGGCGGGGTTGCGAATTTCGCTGCCGTGACTTTCGCGATACGAGAGAATTTCCAGGTTGCGAAGCTCCCCGGCGGCATCGATGCCCACTGCGTAGGTGATCAAACTTTGGCGACCGAGCACTTCATCCAGGAAAACGTGCCCGAGCAGCGCGCCGCTTCGAGTTGCACTCCATATTCGCACCATGCCGTGCGGTGGCTGAGGACCGGCGCGGGCCGATATGGCCTGCATCTGTTCGGCGGTCTGCGGCAGCAATATTTCTTGAAAGGCGTCGGCCTGCGGAAAAATCGTCTTGCGCGCGGCATCGACACTCAGGTAATCGGCCGCAATGACTGCCGGAATAGGCAGCAGTGCCGAGAGCATCAGACCGGACAAATGCATTCTATTGACCATCGAAGGGTTTCGCCGCAAAGTACGAATAGGAATCATTATCATTTAGTTTCAAGGCCATGGCAAATCGCGCGGGCTCGAGGTTTCAATGAGCATGCAATGCGGCAAATTCCCGACTCGGCGAGTTGTCGGTTCGCGATTGCGTCCGCGGCTGGGCACATTCGTCGCCGTGGAAACCGAGGCTGGCTCGCCCGCGCGCGTGCAACGGGGTATCGAGGCGGCTTTTGCAGCCATTGACAAGGTCGAAGCGCTCATGCACCCCACTCGCACCGGCAGCGATTTGCTCGCCATCCATCAGGCTAAGATCGGCGAGCCGATCACGATTCACACGTGGACATGGGAGGTGCTCGCCTTGTCTCAACGCCTCAATCGGGCTTCGCGGGGAGTTTTCGATCCCTGCCTGGGCGGCACGGCAGGTCGAATCACCAACCTCGAGCTACCGGCGTCTGGATGCGTGATCGCCCGCGCACCTGTGGATATAGACTTGGGCGGCATCGCCAAGGGCTTCGCCGTGGACTGTGCCCTGAATGCCTTGCGGGTGGCAGGATGCGATGCCGGACTGGTCAATGCCGGCGGCGATTTGGCGGTGTTCGGTAATCGCAGCCATCAGATAGTCTGCGGCAGGGGCACAGGCAGCGAGATCCGCGTCTCCCTCGAGAATGCGGCGCTCGCGACCAGCGATGCGGGAAATTCCGACAAGCCCCTGGAACACCGCGGCCATTACCATGGCCTCGATCACAGAGAGATCAGCTCGGGTAGGATCACCATCCGCGCCCCGACCGCCGCGGCCGCCGACGGCCTGACAAAATGCCTGCTGGCCGACCCCGGCGCATCGCAGCTCGCTCTGCTGAGGGCATTCGACGCGCAGCTCATCGCACGCTCGATGCCGCCGGAATTTTCATAGCTCCTTATCCAGCGGCAGGGCGGAAAAAGCCCTCACCGCGAGTCGCCGCCATGCGGAGCGCGACGGTTCCCGGTCGTATTCTACGGATTTGCCGCGTTCCTGCGTGCGCCAGATCAATGGCGAGTCGGCCGAATCCGGCGAACGCAGCGATACTGCGTAGGCGTTGGCAGGCTCGGTCATCGCCGCGAAACGCGCGGCGGTTTGCGCTGCCAGGTCGGGGCTGTCGATGATCAAGCCTGCTTCGGTGTTGAGCCGCTTCGATCGCTGATCGAAATTCAAAGAACCGGCGAATAACTTCTGCCGATCGAATACCAGAAGTTTGGCGTGCAGGCCATAGTTACCATAACGCGACATCGCGGCGGACTGCCCGCTGCCGCGGCTATTGCCGAGCGCGGCACGCAGCTCATACAGTTCCACTCCCTCACGCAGCAATTGTTTTCGATTGTGGCTATACCCCGCATGCGCGGTCAATTCGTTGGTCGAATTGAGCGAGTTGGTCAGAATGCGCACCCGCACATTTCTCTGCCGCAAGCCATGCAGCAACCGCATTTCTTCCGCAGTCGGCACCAAGTAGGGGGTTACCATGATAAGTTCGGAGGTGACTGCCTTGACCGCATCGGCGATCGGCCCGTACATCAGCCTGCCATGGGCGTCGCCGTTGACCACCGGCTTTTTGTCGGGACTGTCGTAGAGCAGCTGCGCTTCAGACCACACTAAGGGCAAGCGGCCGGCGATGATGCCGGCGAAAGGATCGCCGTGCTCGGCGCGTTTCAAGAAATCAGCCCCCGCTTGGCGCGCCTTGTCCAAGTGGGCATCCAAGCGTTTTCGTTGTCGCGCAAGTTTGGCCTCCGATGGCCTGCTGCCGACCAGGGCCTGCGAAGGTACGGCAAGCGGGCTGTTCCAGTACTCATCGAACATGGCCGACAGCTTTCTTACCAGCGGTCCGCCCACGAATACGTCATCGTCCGCATACTGGGCCTGTGGATCGACCTGAAAATACGCATCGCCGATATTACGGCCGCCGATCAACGCCGTGGCGTTGTCGGCAACGAACAATTTATTGTGCATTCTGTAGTCAAGGCGCTGCGATTCGAAGAGAAATTCCAGTGCGCGGAGCACACGTAAATGCCCGCGAAAGGCGAATGGATTAAAAACTCGCACTTCGATTTGCGGGTGGGCGGCCAGCGCGAGGATCTGCTCATCGCCATGAGATGTTTCGCCGTCGTCAACCAACGCGCGCACATGCACGCCTCGATCGGCGGCGCCGAGTAGTGCGCCGGTGAGCAAAAGGCCTGTGGTGTCCGCGGCAAAAATGTAGTACTGAACGTCCAGCGTGCGTTCCGCCGCCGCGACCATTTGCATCCGCGCCGCGAATGCGTCGGCGCCGACCGAAAGCATGCGAAAGCCGGACTTTTGCGGATGGGCGCGCGCCTCGCTGTCGAACTTTGCGCCGACTCGAGTCTGTTCGGGATGAGCGAACGCCAGGGAGGGGCGTTTTGCCACCACGGCGCCCGGCGGAAGCGATACGCACCCGGCTGCCGCCATCGCCAAGGACAGAGCGAGAGCGGCCCAACATTTAGCAGACCTCATAACTGCTGCCCGGCCGCAACGAGCAGCAGGGCGGCGCGCCACCCTGCTCGCTCTGCCCGGAACCGTTGGCCGCGTTTTCTTAGTCGTCCAGCTTGATTTTAAGTTCGTTCTTTACGGCTACTACATGTTCGGTGTCGCGTGCGATCGAAACGGCCTTGTCGATCTCAGCCTGGCTGCGGGCGGTTCCGCTCAGCCATACGACGCCGTTGGCATCGGTATCGACGTGGATTCGCGCGATGCTGGTCAAGTGTTGCGCGGCCAATTTGGACTTAATTTTGGTGGTTATTGCCGAATCCTTGACAAATGCCTTCGGATGAACGCGATCCGCATCCGTATCCCCCGCGGAGTAGCTGAGGAGGGGAGCGAGCGTGGCACCGACCACTAGACAAGTAAGCACAATTTTATTCTTCATTTTGACTCCGGAGGTTTGTGGTACCGGTCAGCCTCCGCCTCGAAAGCCCGCTGCGCCATCACCGGCCGGTGCAAAGCCCTGTAGGGTCAGTCCTACTCTCGGCCCTACTTCGCAGCATATGAGGTCCCGCGGCGGCGGCTGCCGCCGTGCCGGTCAAAGCCAAAGTAACTTGCAACTCCTTGCGCAAGATCTCGATGGCTAGGGTCACTCCTGCTTCGCCTGCCGCCGCCAGCGCATATAAAAAAGTGCGGCCGATCAAGGTTCCGCGCGCTCCGAGGGCGAGGGCCTTCGCGATGTCTTGCCCGGAGCGGATACCGCCATCGAACATCACCTCGCAGCGGCCGTCGACCGCCGCCACCACCTCTTGCAACACGGAGATCGAGGACGGAGCTCCGTCCAGCTGCCGACCTCCGTGATTCGACACCACGATGGCGTCCGCGCCCGCGGCAAGTCCGAATCGGGCATCCTCGGCATCGAGCACCCCTTTGAGGATTAACTTTCCCGGCCAGCGGCTTCGCACCCAATCGACGTCGCGCCAATTGGCGGACGGGTCGAATTGCGCGGCAGTCCACTCGGACAGAGTGCGGATTCCGCTCGAACCGATCCGTCCCGCGAGATTGCCGAAAGAACGGCGCTTGCCGAACAACATCTTCAACGCCCAAGCGGGTTTGGTCGCGACGTCAAGGGCGTTGCGCAAAGTGAGGCGCGGCGGGATGGTCAGGCCATTGCGCCGATCGCGGTGGCGTTCGCCCAATACTTGTAAATCCAGCGTCAGCATCAAGGCCGAACACTGCGCGGAGGCTGCTCGATCGATGAGTTCTTGATTGAAGCCGCGATCTTTCATCAAGTACTGCTGAAACCAGAAAGGTTTCTCGGTTGCCGCTCGAACGTCCTCGATGGAACAGATGGACATGGTGCTCAAGCAGTATGGAATACCGCAGGCCGCCGCGGCGCGCGCGGCGAGAATTTCGCCGTTCGCATGGAATAGGCCGGCAAGTCCAGTCGGGGCGATGGCCAAAGGCATCGACACGGGCGCCCCCAACAAAGTCGTGGCAAGGGACATGTGGGATACATCGACCATGACGCGCTGGCGAAAGGTCATGGCATCCAGATCCGCGGTATTACGCAATAGCGTTCGCTCATCGTATGCGCCGCCGGCGGCATAATCGAAAATGGCGCGTGGAATTCGCCGCCGAGCCAGTCGGCGCAAATCATCGATGTTGAGAATCATCCGGTGAGTTCCGGCACCGATTGAAAATGTTCCACCACGGGCGCAGATGCGAAAAACAGCCCGATGTGCCGCCGCCACTCGGCGAACGCCGGCGATGCGCGAAACCCCACCGTATGGTCCTCGAGCGTTTTCCATTGCACCATCAATGCATAGCGATTGGGCGTTTCGATCGAACGCCGCAACTCGTGCGACATATAGCCGCCGCTGGCGGCGAGAACCCGGATGGCCTTGGGAAATGCAGCTTCGAATTTGTCTTCGCTGCCGGGCTGGATGGTGAACTGGGCAAATTCCATGATCATTGTGAACGCTCCGTTCTTGGTGAGTCGGTGATGATAGTCCGGGTACGCGTGTTGACGCACGCTGGTATGCTTGTGCAACCCAACGCCGACACTGCCGACCGCGACCGATTGCGACCGACCGCCGGGAGAATAAACCTTGTTCAATTTCAAAACGATCGCTTCTCGACGTCGCGCCCATCGGCACCTCATTCACCTCGGGGTTCGCACCACGAGAGGGTTCATCTGCACACTGGGATTGGTGCTCGCGGCAACGCCGAGGTTCGCGGCAAGCGCGCACCGGGCACCGGGCGACGTCGATGACGCTCGACTGCAGGGGGCTGACTCCGAACCGCAGAACTGGTTTACCGGCGGACGCGACAAGAACGGCACATATTATTCTCCGTTGGCATCCATCGATGCCAAGAACGTCGAGCAACTGGGTTTTGCCTGGCAGTATGACCTCGGCGCCCCGATGCGCGGCCAAGAAGCGACTCCTATCGTCGTCGATGGCATCATGTACACCTCGGGAACCTGGGGCTATGCGTATGCCGTTGATGCCGCTACGGGCAAAGAGCGTTGGCGCTACGACCCGAAGCCCGACTATTTCGCAGGCAGACATCCGTGCTGCGATTTGGTGAACCGCGGCGTGGCTGTGTGGAAGGGCAAGGTATACGTGGCATCGGTGGACGGACGGCTGCACGCGCTAGACGCCGCCACCGGCAAGAAAATCTGGGAATCAGACACTATCACGGATCACCGCCTGCCCTATTCCAGTACCGGCGCTCCGCAAATCGCCGGCTCTGTCGTAGTCATCGGCAACAGCGGCGCCGACATGGGTCATACCGCTGTTCGCGGCTATATCTCGGCATACGATCTTGAAACCGGTGCATTCAAATGGCGCTTTTATACCGTACCGCCCGCGGTGGGACAGCCCTTCGAAAATCCGGAATTGGCGCAAGCCGACAAGACCTGGGATGCGCATCGCAAAGCAGAATTCAACGGCGGCGGAACCGCTTGGGACGGTTTTGCTTACGATGCCGCGCTGAACCTGGTGTATTTTGGCACCGGCAACGCGGCCCCCTATGACCTCAGGCAACTCGGCCCGGCTCGGCTGGACAGTCTGTTCACCGCGTCCATCATTGCGCTGAACGCCTCCACCGGTCGCATGGCGTGGTATTACCAAACCACGCCGCGAGATAGCTGGGACTATGATTCCGTACAAAAATTGATTCTCGCCGAGATGCCCATTGACGGCACCGACACGCCCGTCATCATGCAGGCATCGAAGAACGGCTTTTTCTATGTTCTGAACCGCAAGAGCGGCAAGCTTCTCTCCGCGAAGAACTACGCCTTCGTCAATTGGGCCTCGCATATCGACATGAACACCGGTCGCCCCGTGGTGACCGAAGCCGCCGATTGGTACGCATCGCCGAAGAATGTGTATCCCTCGTGGGCGGGCGCACACACCTGGAATCCCATGTCATACAGTGCACAAACGCACTTGGTCTACATCCCCGTCATCGATCTCTCGGCGGTGTGGGTAGACATGCTGAACAGCGGCGGCCGGATGAAATACCTCGATGGATTTTTCACGGTACAGGGTCTTTTCCCTGACGAGACCTACGATGCCGCGGCCCTGAAAAGCCTATATGGACCTTTACCGAGTCTCGATGCCATCAAGGCCACGCGCAAGGTAAAACCAGTGCGGGAACTGTTGCGGGCCTGGGATCCCATTGCACAGAAAATTGTCTGGGAACATGAGACTTCATCTGGAATACGCGGCTATGACGGCGGCGTGATGTCCACGGCGGGCAATTTGGTTTTTCAGGGACGCGGCAGCGGCGAGCTATGGGTGTATGCGGCCGATACGGGAAAAGTGCTCAAGGTTATCAAAACAGGGAGCCACATCATGGCTGCGCCCATGACTTACTCCATCGAAGGCCAACAATTCGTTGCCGTGCAGGCGGGGTATGGCGGAACGGCAATCACGGTGGGACCGATTCCGCCGAGCAGCGCTGCGCTCAAGTATCAAAACACAAATCGCATCATTGTGTTCAAGTTGGGCGGCGGCGATATTCCGACGCCGGCGCCCCGGGTGGAGGAGCCATTACCTAAGCCACCGATCGCGACGGCCACCAAGGCACAAATCGATGCCGGGGAACTCAAGTTTATCGAGGAGTGTTCGCGTTGCCACGTCATGGGGCCGAGCAGCACCCCGGATCTGCGAAAGCTCAACGACGGTTTGCACGCGGCCTTCAAAGACATCCTGTTGAAGGGTACTCTGGCACCGGCAGGCATGGAGCGCTTCGACGACATTCTGAGCGACAAGGACGCGGATAACATTCATGCATATCTGATTGACCAAAGCTGGATTGCATATCGACAGCAAGAAGCTGCGGCCGTGCGCCGATGAACACCGCCGTGCTCGTCAACCATTGGGTTCAGCTTGTTCCTGGCGCCAATATCCGCTGCGAACGCGGTTATAGAGGTCTAACCGCGGTCATAGCGCGTGCAGATGATCTCGGTAGTAAGCCGCGCGCGCAGCATAGTTAGCTGCGATTTTTAGCATTTTTTCCCGCTCTTCGGCAGTGAGTTCACGCACCTCCCTCGCCGGCGATCCCAGAATAAGCGTACCGTCGGCAAACACCTTGCGCTCGGTAACGACGGCGCCGGCGCCGACCAGGCAGCCCTTGCCGATGACGGCTGCGTTCAAAACGATTGCCTGTATCCCTATCAGCGAGCCTTCGCCTATGAGGCAGCCGTGCAACATAGCTTGATGGCCGATGGAGACGTTGATGCCCACCTGCAGTGGAAAACCGAGATCAGTGTGCAGCACCGCGCCGTCCTGCACATTGCTGTTGGCACCGATGCTGATGGTCTCGTTGTCGCCGCGCACAGTGGCGCCAAACCACACGCTGCTGTGGTCGCCAAGAATTGCGTTGCCGATGATGATGGCGTTCGGGGCCATATAGGCGCTTTGCGCGATGACCGGCGAAATATTTCCTAATTTGTACGCAGGCATATTACTTTGACCTCCCCGCCTTAGAAGACGATGACGTAAACATAGCGTACTAGCACGCTATCTGCAGCCGGCACCTGAGCTGCTATCATCGGCGCCACCTATGAGCGAGCACGATTCGGCGGAGCAACCGCTCCAAACTGCTGTCGAGCGGGCCGACGAACCGCCACGGACTTGGATGTACGCATTGGCGCGGCTGTGGTGTTTACGGTCGATTCACACTGGGCCGTCGGGGTGGGCGATCCGCGTCGCGGCTATCGTGACCGCGGGATGCCTCGGGTTCTGGGTTGCCATCGACCGATGGGAATCTCAGCCGGACCCGCAATTCTTCGCTGCTGGTATTCCTCTCTTGGCGTGGTATGGCCTCGCCCTCGTCGGGCTTGCTGCAGTTTTGCGCTGGTGGTGCCGGTCACCCACGGCGCCGGGGTTACTCCCGCCTCTCGCGCCGATGCTTACGGTGACGCTGGGGCTCGTGCCTGCGCCCCTTTTGCTGTTCACCATTGGCGCCACGTACCTGGATCTCGCTTGGTTTTTGGCCGCGGGTGCCGTCATCGGCATCCACACTTGGCTCTTCCTCGCTCGTGCACTGCGCGCGGTCACCGGGAGATCCCAGCATGCCGCCGTCGGGATTGGCCTGGTATACATTGCCGGATTTATTTGGATCACCGACCATCTGGACGTGATTCCAGACTTATGGACTCCCGCGGAAACTCGGGTGTCCGTGGCCGCCGAGGCGCCGGACGTCGGCGAAGCCATCCTATTTGACCAATCCTCCCTCATCGATCAGGCGCTGTCAGTCATCAAAGCCGATAGCACGGCCAAACCCCGGGCATTCTTTGTCGGCTTTGCAGGGGTCGGCGCCCAGAAGGTGTTCGCCCAGGAGATCAAACTCGCCGCGGGGGTGCTCGGTAAGAAATACGAAATCGATGACAGAACCCTGTCACTGGTCAACGATGAAAGGGATTTACGGGGTGCTCCCCTCGCCACCGTGGCCGGGTTGAAATACGCGCTGCGGGGACTTAGCTCGCGAATGAATCTCGAACGGGACGTGTTGTTCTTATCCATCTCTTCGCATGGCTCGGATGATCCGGCGATTGCGGTATCCAATTCACAGTTGCCGCTCCAAGACCTGACCGACGAGGATCTGTCGGACGCCTTGCACGATTCCGGAATCAAGTGGCGAGTGATCATTATCTCGGCGTGCTACGCGGGAGCTTTCATCGATTCCCTACGCGATCCGCAGACCATCGTCATTACCGCAGCAGCAGCCGATCGTAGTTCCTTCGGCTGCTCGAACGATAGCGACCTAACGTACTTCGGTGAAGCGTTTTATAGGGACTCATTGCCGACGGCGCGTACTCTGCGCGAGGCCTTCGAGAAGGCTAAGCTTGCGGTGTCCGTTCGCGAACGCGCTGAGCGCGTTACGGCGTCGGAGCCGCAGGCTTTTTTCGGCGCACCGATGGAGGAAAAACTCGCGGCTTTCGGTTTGCATAGTGAACGACGGAAGTAAACCCAAGGGATAAGCTACCCATCAGCGTGCTTTGTGCGGCGCGTCCAGCGCCCGCCGAGTACGCATATGCGCAGGCGTGGGGGCTGTGTCTGTGGGAAGCTTCACTCATAATGTATTTTATTTGTCAAACGATAAAAATTTAACCGTACGATATAAAGAGTACGCCCCAGCTCGCGAATTCTTTGGCAGGATGGAATCTCAGCTTCGAAGCCCCCTCGGGTTAGGAGCTGATAGGTTTAGGAGAATTTCGCGCCGACAAGCCAGCCAACTCCCCCGTTGGTGCGATATCCCGGCGGCGCAGGTACCTCATACGGCCTGCGCCGTTTTTTATTTGGCTTAAAGGCATGTGTCGATTTGCGCGCAGAGCTTAAGCCACCCCCCATCTCGTCCGGCTCTCTGGACTGGGGTTTAAGCGGCTGAGTGTCCATTAAGGCGCGGGTGAGGGGAATCTCGCATTGTGGCTGCTCGAAGTAACGGCAATGTTGGCACGAGGCTTGGGAACCGTGCGGTGAAGCGGGTGCCGCATTCCACGGTCGACGATACGGTCAGCGTGCCTTTGTGAGCTTTGACTATTTGCGAAGAAATGTACAGACCTAACCCCAGGCCGTTGCTGCTGCCCGAGGGGCCGTATCGCCAGAAGGGTTCAAATATTTTGTCGATGCAGTCGGCCGGTATCGGCTCGCCGGCGTTCCAAACTTCGAGCACCCAGTCCTCCCGGTCCTCCTTGACCGTAAATTGGACCGGCAGGGTCGGGGATCCGTGGGTGAGCGCATTCGCCAACAGATTCGAGGCGACTTGCTGAAGTCTCCCCAAGTCGCAACGCACTGCGCGCCTGACGCTGATAGCCGAAGTGATCTGGCATTGGGGGTGCGCGTCTTGAAGCTCCTGAATCACCGCGCTCAGCCCCTGCTCGATATTCTCGACCTCATGCAACTGCACACCGATGCCACCGCCGAGGCGGCCGCGCGCTAAATCGAGTACATCATCGATCAGGCGAGACATGCGCCGGCTGTTGGTTTTAATACGTCTCGCCACCTCTAACAGCGCGGGGTCGGTGAGTTTTCTTACCAGTAGCTCGCCACTCGCACTGACAGCGTGCAAGGGATTCCGCAAATCGTGACCAAGAACGGCGATGAATTGTTCGCGTAATTCCGCGGCTGCCCGCTCATCGATGAGTGCTTTTCGCTCTTGCTCGCGGCGCTGCTCATGGTCCAATTCCAATGCAATGAGTTCGGCGAACTCCATGAACATCGAGAGAATGCGCGGTTCCAATGCCGAAGCAGGCTGTCGATCGATCGCGCAGAGGTTGCCGAAGTATCGACCATCTGGCATGACGATGGGCACCGAGACGTAGCTCTCTATGTGAAGAGAGGGTGAGGGATGGGGGGAAAAGGCAGAGGCCGCGCTTGCGCGTTCGATGACGACCGGGATGCGAGATTGCCGAACTTCTCGACCGAGAGTGGCATCGACATCCAGTTCGCTGCCCGCCTTTAAACCGAATTTGCTCTCATCGTGCACTGCGCAAGCCATCCAACGGTTTTGGGTCACGCGCGCTACTGCAGCAAACCCCATACCAGTAGCCGCGCATAGGACCCTTAGCAACGCTGGAACGGCGGTAATCCGCCCCACCGCACGAACGTCCTTGGCTATGCCCTCGAGAGTTTCGTCCATAATTCCCATTTGAGCGGTAAAACACTGCCCGGTGAGCGGCAAACAATCCGGGTACACGCCACGAAGATCCGCGCCTGCCTTGGCTCACTGCGACCCTTGGGTTAGCGCCCATTGTAGACCCCCCGTTCCGAAATTGTCGGTGCGCTAGAACACTTAGCGCCAAAAAGCCCAAACGAAAATCTTTGCAAAAATAATTGCTGGCGCTCAGACCTTTTTAAGGTCTACCATCCATGTGTGTTCGGCAGCGAACACACATGGATGTGGCGCTTAACGTGGGCCGCCGATTTTGTCGACGACCCATTGGGATCTTTTTGTGCAAACGCATTTTTTTCTTGCTACCGCATGCTTTGGCGGCACCCGCTGATGGCTGTGGCACCGAACCCCACCCAGAACCACCTGCTTGCGGCACTGCCACAGCAAGAGTTTGAGCGCTGGCAGCCGCACTTGGAGCTCGTCAAGATGCCCTTGGGCGAAGTCCTGTACGAAGCGGGTATCGCGCTGAATTACGTGTATTTCCCGACTACCGCAATTGTCTCGCTGATTCATGTAATGCATGACGGCGCCTCGGCCGAGATCGCCGTGGTCGGGAATGAGGGTATGGTGGGAATTTCACTCTTTATGGGGGGCCGATCCACCCCGAGCCGAGGAGTGGTGCAAAGTGCCGGGGATGGCTATCGATTGAAAGGCCAATTGATGCAGGACGGATTTAACCAGAATAGCGCCGTGCTGTATTTGTTCCTGCGATTCACTCAGGCGTTGATTACGCAAATGACGCAAACCGCGGCTTGTAATCGCCACCATACGCTCGATCAGCAACTGTGCCGCTGGTTGCTACTGAGCTTGGACCGATTGGAAGGCTACGACCTCGTGATGACCCAAGAACTGATCGCCAACATGCTCGGTGTGCGCCGTGAAGGGGTGACCGAAGGTGCGCTCAAGTTACAAGAGGCGGGGCTTATACGTTACGCGCGCGGTCGCATCACCGTGCTCGACCGCAAAGGACTCGAAGGTCGCAGTTGCGAATGCTATGGCGTCGTAAAAGTTGAATACGATCGACTGCTGCCCCGTCCCCTGCGGGGGGGGAGTTCCCGCTCGGTCCTTCCCCCTTAGGCGTGCTGCCGCGCGTTTGAGCGTTGTATCTTCGCTGACTGCGCGACGCGCTTCTCTTCCAGCGCGGTTTTCCGCCCGCGTGGGTTATGCTAGAGTAAACATACGACTTGGTATTGAAAGGCTGACAGGTCGGGAGGAGGCTAGCGTGCGACGTAGGGGACAAAAGCCATTTGATACAGTGGCAAAGGCGGCCGCGGTCATTTTGTTTGCAGTGCTCATGGATAAGAGCGTGCAAGCCCAAAGCGCGGTGCACGCACCTGGAAAGGTTCCGACACAAGTAGCTGACTTCAGCGGTATCTGGACAGATGCCGAAGACCAAGAAAAAAAATTCGCTCATTTGAAGAATTTTCAGCTGCCGTACAAACCCGATTGGGCCGAGAAGTACCGCCTCATCCGCGCGAAATCCCAGCGCGGCGAACATATTCATGACGGCACGTCTGAATGCTTGCCGCCGGGGATGCCGCGGTTTTTCATATTCTTGTATCCCATTGAGATTTTGGAAACTCCCGGCCAAGTGACCATACTCACGGAGTATTTCAACGAGACCCGTCGGATTTTTACCGATGGCCGGCCACACCCAAAGCCGGATGATCTGGAGCCGACGTTTCGCGGTCATTCAATCGGCCACTGGGAGGGCAAGACCTTGGTGGTTGATACCGTGGGCGTTCGTGGCGACACTTTATTTTCCGCAGCGGGTGCGCCGCACAGCGATCAGATGCATATCATCGAACGAATCCATGCTACCGGCCCCAATAACCTCGACTGGAATGCAACGGTCGAAGATCCGGTGGCGTTGACCACGCCATTTATCATCAACGCGAAGCTCAAGCGTGCTCCCGCCACCGACGAAATCCGAGAATATGTCTGCGAGGAGAGCCGTAACCATGATGTATATGCGCCGGCAACACCCGACGATGCGCCTGCAAATACCCCGCAGCCGTAACTCCATACCATCCGGTACAATGCAGGGAATACCCACGTAGGTCCTGCGTCAACCATTCCAGGGACCATTTCGGTGCCTGAGTTGCTGGACATCACGCGAGTGCGCGTGCTGGTGGAATGCGAAGCGCTCACGGAATCCATCAGAAATGGTGATTCCGAATGGCGCGCCAACGTGCTGCGCTCCTACCACCGACTCGACCGCTTGAGCTTGGAAGGCTCGGCCAACGCCATGGCATGGATGGAGGCGCATGGCGATTTTCACGCCAGTCTGGTCGCCGGATGTGCCTCGCCGATGCTCTGCGATCTGTGTCGTCGTCTTTTCGATAGCGCCTTGCGGTATCGGCGCATTTCGATGACTCAGCGGACTTACGGGCGGGACAAATCGCAGCAACATCGGGAATTGATGGAGGCCGCTTTGACCGCAGATCCCGAAGCGGCCCGCCGCTTGATCCACGACCATGTATGGGAAACGACGCGTAACGTCATCGCCGTCATTACCGGTGCTCCGCACCAACCGCACCTTCCGGCATCTGCCCCGGTGCCGAGGACCGCGGCGACCACGGTGGTGGCGAAGCCGGTGCGTACGAGCCGGCTCCGGACGAAGACGCGCAAGCCCGGGAGATCCGCGTCGGACGCATACTGAGCGTCATTGCGGAACCCGCGTACCGGTGACAAGATCGCCCCAACTCTGCCCACCGCAACCGCGCTGGCGTTGGCAGGTGCGGTGGACATAGGTTCAGCCGGCCACCGACTTATGCGCTTCGATCAGACGCCGGTACGCCAACAGATGCCGGAACGCGGCCTGTGCCTCGCCCAATCGCTCATGCACCAGCGACAGATTGAAGTGAGCGTCAGCCATTCCCGGGTCATGCACGATTGCCTTGCGGTACGCCGCAATCGCGTCGAGGTCACGATTCAGGTCTTCCAGCAGTACGCCTAAGTTGAAATATAGAATGGAACTGGGGTCCTCCTGCCCGGTATACATGGCTTCCGCCTCCCGTAGCAGGCCTGCCAGGTGCAGCAGCCGGCCAAGGTTGATGCGCGCTTCCAGGTGGCGGCAATCGCCGGCCAAACAAGATTCATAGGCCTCTCGCGCAGCCTCGACATCATCTTCCTCGAGCGCGGAACCCCGAAGATAATGGGCATGCGCCGCCGTGTGCTTTTTCTTCATGAATTTCTCACTGACCAGGGGTACGACATTGGCCTCGCGGGCGACTCCTTCAAGCGGCAATGCATACTGACCAGACCCAGGCTCCCAGAAAAGCCGGCCGTCCCGCACGCGAATGCCGCCGGCGGCCACATCGAACCCGACCCGCCACATCGGATGCGTCTCATCGATCCAGGGACGAAGTTCCCGTAGCGCGCGACGGATCGTCCGGGTGGGCACTTTGGCGGCATGCAACGCGCTCACGGTGCGCAACAGAATGAATTCTTGGAACGTGTAGTCCGAGGCGCTTTGGGAGGCGATGTACCCAGCTTGTTGCAAAAAGCGCAGCGTCGCTAATGTCAATCCAAAGGGTCGGTTGCGATTGCGCGACTTGTGTACATGCATGCTATCGGCGCGCGGACTTGCGTGGCTTGGTCTCTTCCGCGCGCTTCGGCTCCTTGCGCCCCTTCGCTGCCGGTTTTGCGGATTTTGCGCCGAGGCTGGCGCGCAGCGCCCCCATTAAATCGATGACATTTGCGCCCGCCTTGGCGACCGGTGCTTCCGCCAATGAGACTTCCTTGCCGGCTACCTTTCGTTGTATGGCAGCCTCCACCCGTCCTTTGAATTCGTCATGAAATTCATGGGGGTCGAAACGTTTCGCGGACAAATGGTCGATGAGCTGCTCGGCGAGTTTCAATTCTGCGTCGGAAACTTGCGCGGCCTCAATGCCAAGGTCTTTGATTGCACGTACTTCGGCTTGGAAGTGCAATTGATGCATGGCTAGCCCATCGTCGATCGGCCGAATCACGATGATGTTTTCTTTGCCCCGCGAGATCCATCGACCGACGGCGCATTGTTTGGTTTTGCGCAGCGCAGTCACGAGTAAGGAGTACGGTTTGGCGCCTCCCTTGTCGGGAGCCAGATAATAGGTGCCGTCGAAATACAGCGGATCGACCGATTCCAGTGGCACAAACTGACCGATATCGATCGAATGGGTAGTCGTTTCTTCCAGAGCTTTGAGTTCTTCGGCACTGAACTGCACGTACTGATCCTTTGCAAACTCATAGCCTTTGATCATCTCCGAGCGCTCGACCAGCTTGCCATCATTGACGGCAATGTACTGCTGCTTGACGCGCGATCCGTCCTTTTGTCTCAATAAATTAAAAGAGATTCGCTCAGATGCGACCGTCGCCGAGTAAAGCTTGACGGGAATCGCTACCAGCCCAAAGGAAATAGTGAGCGAGGCAATGGAGCGAGTTTGAGTTGGCATGTTGGAAGGATGTTGCTGTCAGCACTCGGCGTCAATCAGAGCCTTCGTTTAGGAGAAATCTCCAAGGTCTTGAGATTGCAATCATTTACCCGAATGTGTCAGCGGTGTCTGGCCCCAGATCTCGACGCAGCCCTACAGCGACTGCTGCGGCATGGACTCCCTTGTCAATTCTCCGCATCCAGCACGGCGCGCACCTTCATAGCCAACTCTAGGAACGAATAGGGTTTACTGATGAGCTCAATGCCCGGATCCAACCGCCCATGATGCACGATCGCGTTTCGAGTGTAGCCCGTGGTGAAGAGTACTTTGAGGCCGGGGTGCCTGCGATGGGCCTCATCCGCCAGCTGGCGGCCGTTGAGTCCGCCTGGCATGACCACGTCCGTAAAGAGTAAGTCGACGCCGGGATTTCTTTCGAGCGCTTGGAGCGCGGCCTCCCCACTCCCCGCTTCGATCACCCGATAACCAAGTTCACGGAGAATCTCGATCGCATGAAATCGCAAAGCCCCATCGTCCTCAACGACGAGCAAGCACTCCGTACCGATCGCTCTAGGTACTTTCAATTCACCCGAGGTTTGCTCACCGAGCGGGGAGCCGGAATGACGCGGCAGGTAAAGCTTGACGGTAGTCCCCTCGCCGAGCTCACTGTAAATTTTGATGTGGCCGGAGGATTGACGAACGAATCCGTAGACTTGGCTCAAGCCCAGTCCAGTACCCTTGCCGACAGCTTTGGTGGTAAAAAATGGCTCAAACACTTTGGCGAGCGTGGACGCATCCATGCCGGTGCCCGTGTCGGTTACTGCGATTTGCACGTACTGTCCAGCGGCAACAGGCTCGGCCAGAGCGGAAACGTAGACCTCATCCAATGCGGCGTTGGCGGTCTCGATAGTCAGCTTGCCACCGCCGGGCATCGCGTCACGAGCGTTGACCGCCAGATTGAGCAACGCATTCTCGAGCTGGTTCCCATCGATGAAGGTCGGCCAAAGTCCGCCCCCCAATACAATTTCCAGAGATACCTGTTCCCCTAGGGTACGGCGCAGCAGGTCCCCGATGCCAGACACCAACCCGTTGGCGTCGAGTCCGGTCGGAGCGAGCGGCTGCTGGCGCGAGAACGCCAACAATCGGCTAGTCAGCGCCGCCGCCCGCGAGACACCTTGCGCGGCCATTTCTCGCGAGCGAATAATGCGAGCGGTCGCTGCGGATTCCGGCAGGTTCGGGATTTGGCGGCCTATCGCCTCCAATCCGCCAAGAACAACGGTCAACAAATTGTTGAAATCGTGTGCGATGCCACCCGTGAGCTGACCCACTGCTTCCATTTTTTGCGCCTGACGCAGCGTCTCTTCTGCCTTCTGTCGAGCTTCAAACTCCACTTCCAATTCGCGTGTGCGATCTCGCACGCGATCCTCCAAAGTCTCGGCGAAAGCACGCAGCTGTACGATCGCCCGCTTCTGATCAGTGACGTCGGCGTTCACGCCAACGACGCGAACCGGCTTCCCGTCTGTACTGTAAAAAACAACGCAGCGCGCCTCGATCCACCGGGTAGCCCCATCATTTGAGCGCGAAATTCGAAACTCCGCATGCAGTTGCGGCTCGCCTGCCTCAAACACCGTCTCGATCAAATGATCAATGCGGATGCGATCCTCCCGGAAAATCGACGCGTGCCAAGTGTCGTAGCGCCCATCGAATGCCGTGAGCCCGTACAACGACAGGAAGTGGTTCGAAAGACGCATCATCCCAGTCGGCACGTGCCACTCGAAGATGCCGACTCGACCGGCCTCTTGAGCCAGTTCGAGCAAGTCATCCTTTTCGCGCAGCAAGATAGCGTCGCGGTCCTGAGAGGGCTCAGACTGTGTCGGACTATCGGATGCCCTGAGCGGGCGCTCGACACCTTGATTGTCCACGATCGCCATCAGCCGCCCAACACTCTCTTCGCGTCCGTCATCGCTTTAAGTTTGCCGAACGCCGTCTTTCTCGTTAGATGGTTTAGTCCGCAGGAACTAGTAACGATTGTCTGTTCGGGGGCGAGCCAACGATAAGCGAGAATTCGTTCCGCGACCAACTCGCCGCTTTCGATTTTTGGATCTTGTACATCAACGGCACCCACGCCTATCTGCTTGTTACCAACCAGTCCCTCATAGTGAGGCATCATATCGTGCTCCACGAGCAGCGACGAGCACTGTATCCCGCAGATCTTGTCGGCCTTATAGCGGCCTTGATCGAAATACCTATGGCCTATCTGTCCATCGTACTCCTTGCCGACGGCGTAATTGCCCTGGCAAACGTGCACGGAAATGTGCACATCAGACGGCAGACCTTCGATCGCGAGGTTAATCGCTGTGATGGCAACATCCACTTCTTGTTCGTCGGCAACAGTGAACAATGGTTCATCAACTTGAATATTTTTGCAGCCAGCCTCTGCTAACTTCTTGAAATTGGAATTGAGCAATTTCCCCAGATCCAACATCATTGGACGCAGATCGCCATAGTGCTCGTCATAGGCCACCTTCGCCAACATCAGCGGCCCCGTCATGGTGATCTTCACCGGCCTGCCGGTGAGCGCCGACACCATCTGAAACTCGTCGACCAAACCGAGATCAATATTCTCGCCAATCTTCCCTCTGCACGTAGCAGCGGGGTGGAAAACGTCGGGATCGTGCGCAGTGATGGATTTAGGCCGCGTCGCGCCTTGGAAGGCGGGAATCTTCTGCCAGAAGAAATTCAGCATGGCGTTGGGCGGGGAGTGGCGATTATGGGTGCGGCGATGCATCTCGCCTCCCGTCACCACGTCAATCCCAGCAAGATCCTGGTCCAGGATGGCGGCCTGTGTCGCTCGATATTGAGCGTCCGACATGGCGGCCATATGCATTTGCCCGACGGCGATTAGCCGGTCGAGCGCTTCGTACCAGTCAGGAACACTATGCGCCCCGACGACGGTAGTCGCGTATTTCGGATACAGCACCAAGATTTCGCACCTCGCTCGGGCTTTGCCCCCCAATCGATAGTAACTCGACGGCTGCTGGGGCGCCTCAATTCATTCCACTGGGTGATACCCCATATTTCAACCGGGATTCTTAGTCAATGCCCCAGCAAGAATTCCAAATGGAGACGATTGAATGTTTCGGCATCTTCGAACTGCGGCCAATGCCCACATTGATTCATCACCACATATTTGCATCCGGGAATCATCTCAGAGATCTGGCGGCCTTCTTCAGGCGTTGCGGTCGGATCGTGCGAAGTCCAGAGCACCAATGAAGGGGCTTTGATCGAGCGGTATTGCTCCTCCGAAATCATGTTGCGGCGTCGAATCGGCATTTCCTGCAGGCACATGATTCGTCTCATTGTGTCCGGAAACCCAGGCTGGGAATAAATTGCGCGCCGTGTTTCGATCAGATCGTCGGAAACCATGGATTTGTCGCACATCAAGAACTCCAGGCGAGTTCGGATTCGCGCCCAGCTCGGATCGGAGGCAGCTTCATTGGACAGAGTTTTCAGACGCATCATGACCTCCGGATGCGCGGTCCAACCGCCTGCTGTGTTTAGCACCAGCCGGTCGACAACTGAGGGATTGTGCACGGCCAACCACGCGGCGATCCACCCACCGAGCGATTCGCCGCTGATATGCGCTTTGCTGCGTCCCAGGGCGGCCAACACCGCCAACACGTGGTTCGCGTAATGCGGAAGTTCATAGTCGATTGCCGGCTTGTCCGTCCAGCCGTGCCCCAACGCATCGATGGCAACCGTCCAGAAGTGCTCGCCGTGAGCGGCGAGATTTCGCGAGTATGCTTCCGCATGTCCGCCCACTCCGTGTAATAGAAGCAAGAGAGGTTTCCGCGGGTCGCCGGCGGACAGATAACGGGTTCGGGTGTCCCCTGCCATGAAGAAACCTTGTTCAAACGCTGTGTTGCGCAAGTCCGACCAGACGCTCGAGAAATTATTGGGCCGCGTGTCAGGCATGTGTTTCAGTCCTCGGATGATTGGAGCATGAATGGAGCCGTTCGTTTGCGGGAACGCTCACCGCTGTGCGACATGGGAAAACCGTGATTTAAGTTAAGGGCGCAACCACCGTCTGATCTACTAGTTCCTGCAACGCTGGCTTGAATGTCTTGCCGGCCGGAGACTTTGGCATGTGCGTGCGGATTTCAAGCAAGCGGGGCGTCTCCATGGGCGACAAGCGTGATTTCAGCCACGCCTGCAATTCCTCGAGGGTCAGCGTGCGCCCCGGTTTCAAAACAACCACGGCTTTAACAGTCTCGCCGCGATATTCATCTGCCACGCCGATCACCGCCACATCGTCGACTGCATCGTGGGTCAATACCGCCTCTTCCACTCTGGATGGATAGACGTTGTAGCCACTTGCAATGATCAAATCCTTCAGGCGACCGATGATGTAAACGTTGCCCTCAGCATCCACAGTTCCAAGATCGCCCGTGCGCAGCAGGCCGTTAGGCAATGCCGCTGCGGTCTCCTCGGGTTTGCGCCAATAACCTTGCATGACTTGTGGGCCGTCGATGCGGATTTCACCGACCTCATTGATGTCCATCAGGCGACTGGGGTCGTCCAATGCCGTTATGATAATGCGCGTCCCTGCGCTGGGGCTGCCTACGCTTCCAGGCGGATTGCCCCTGCTTGGGTGGCCGAGTAAGACGGCCGGCGAAGTCTCCGAAAGTCCATATCCTTCTAGTACTTCGCAATTGGTGAGCGCCTCGAAGGAGGATCGAATCGTTGGCGGCAGTGGTGCGCCGCCGGCAATGATGCATTTGAGCGTGCGCCAATTCCCTGCCATCGCGACGGGTGAGCGCTGCAGGCCTTTGAGTAGCGTGGGCACGGCAGTGATAAAAGTGATTTGTTGATCGAGACACAGCTGTGCGGTGCGGTCTGGATCAAACCGCGGCTCCAGAATCAGAGTGGAACTCAAATAGGTGCCGAAGCAGAGGTTGACGCTGAAGCCCATGACGTGGGCAAACGGAGCGACCGCAAGCAGGCGTTCGCCCCCCGGTGTCAATCGTGTCAAGGTTTGCGCAAGCTGGGCGTGGTTGGTCGAAATGTTTCGATGTGTAAGAACGGCTGCCTTAGGGGCGCCGGTGGATCCTCCGGTAAACTGCAGCAGGGCAGGTGCATCCAGGTCCGGGGCGATGGGCGTGCGAGGACCGTACCCAGCAATCCAGGCGGCGAAGGAGATCGGATCCCCGGTTGCGCCGAGCGTGCCGAGCGATGCCAGCAGCGGCCCCTGGTCTGGAAGCACAATCAGGCGAATCCGACCGCGCGCCAGGCGCGCTGCTCTCGCTAGAAGGTCAGGCTGATCGAGCGTGACGAGGCTGTGCGGCGCCAAATCGTCAAGTTGCGCGGCGAGCAGCGCCTCCGCATACGCTGGGTGCATCGCGCTCACCGATGCGCCCGCGAGCCAGGCGCCCCAAACGATGACGCCGAAACCAACATGATTCGGCATCAACATCACCACGCGATCGCCGTGAGCTAGGCCGTCTCGTATGAATGCACCCGCCACTCGTTGGGCGAGTGGCAGCGCAGCACCGTACGTGATTTCACCCTCGCCGGGACGGCCACAAATCCATCGAGTGTCCGAGCGCTGGCTCACTGCGGAAGCGAGCATCTCGCCGAGATGAAAGGGCGGCGCGCGCAGACCGCGCAGGCCGAGCGAGGTCGGATCAAGCTCTGGGCCGCAAGTGCCTTCGACCTTCAATTTGACCTCTCCCAATCCACTGATTCTTGCACGCGCGAGCGCGGTAAGATCAACGGGCGTCCACTTCCTCGATCATCGTGTTCTCGAGTAGGCCGACACGGCTCACTTCTATTTGGACTCGATCGCCTGGGCGTAACCACACTTGGGGAGTGCGTGCCGCCCCGACACCTCCCGGTGTACCCGTCACGAGGACGTCGCCGGGGGCCAAAGGCGCTATCGTCGACAGATACGCGATTTGCTTCGGAATGCTGTGGATCATCATATCGGTTGTGGCGCGCTGCAGCTCCCGACCATTGACCCGCGTCACCAACGTTAAGCTGGCACCGGCTTCGATTTCATCAGCGGTCACCAGCCAGGGTCCAAAGGCTCCGGTGCGCCAAAAGTTCTTCCCCGGTCCCCACTGCGGGGAATGTCGCTGCCAGTCCCGAACGCTGACGTCGTTGTAACAGGCGTAACCGGCCACGTGTGCCCATGCATCCACTTCGGCAATGCGCCGCCCACCGGTTCCGATGACCAGCGCGATCTCACCCTCGTAGTCGATCTTCTCCGACTCCGGTGGACACGGAATCGGCTGGTGGTGCGCGGCCTGAGACATCGCGGTGCGTTGAAAGAACACGGGCTGCTCGCCCACCTTGTTTGAGGTTTCCGCAACATGTTCCCGGTAATTGAGGCCGATGCACCAAATGGCGCCAGGATTGGGAATCACGGGTAACAACGTGACCGAGGAGAACGGCACAACGCTACGCGATTGGGTCACGGCGGTCTTGGCGGCAGCCAATCCTTGCGGATCGGCTAGTAACGATTTCAAGTCCGAGAATCTCGGCGCTAACGCCGCGCCAAGATCGACGATACCGTCGTTGGCCGGCGAACTGATCGCGCCGAATGTGGCACGCCCATCGAGAACGAAGCTAACTAGTTTCACAATTTGATCCTTACTTTGTTGACTGGGGACCGCCCGCTATCGCAGCATCGGAGTTGCCAGTAGCGGAGCGCAGGGGAGGTCGCCAAACATGCTAGAATGCCAGTGTTCTGCGCAGTCTACAAATGTTTTTCGCTGTCCCGCCATCCTTCAGGCCAGGCCGCCTCAAGGGCGTCATCTCAATCTAAGGTTAGAAAATGTCTCTATTCGACTTGACCGGCAAAGTGGCGGTGATCACCGGTTCGTCACGCGGCATCGGCCGGGCCATCGCTCAAGCAATGGCCGCGCAGGGAGCCAAAGTTGTGATTTCGAGCCGCAAGCCCGATGCCTGCCTGGAAGCCATGGAGGCGATCAATGCCATGCACGGGGCAGGTACTGCGTTCGCTTGCGCAGCGAATATAGGCTCCAAAGATGCCTTGCGCGGGCTGGTCGATGCGGCTCGCGCTCGGTTCGGCCGGATAGACATCCTTGTTTGCAACGCAGCCTCCAATCCCTATTACGGACCCATGGCGGGCATTTCGGACGAGCAGTTTCGTAAGATCCTCGAAAATAACGTGCTCGCCAATCATTGGCTGATCGGCATGGTGGCGCCGGAGATGCGCGAGCGCAGGGCCGGTTCCATCATCATTATTTCCTCCATCGGCGGACTGACTTCATCGACAGTGATCGGCGCCTATAATATTTCGAAGGCGGCCGATCTTCAGCTCGCGCGAAATCTTGCTGCGGAGTACGGACCCGACGCCGTTCGCGTCAACTGCATAGCGCCGGGTTTGGTTCAGACGGACTTCGCGCGCGCTATCTGGGAGAATCCTGATACGTTGAAGTCAATGACCGCGTGCGTGGCGTTGCGACGGATCGGCCAGCCGATAGAAGTGGCCGGGGCCGCAGTTTATTTGGCGGCAGACGCGTCCGCGTTCACCACGGGTCAAGTGATCGTGGTCGACGGCGGGGCTACCATTGGAGTTGGATTGTGATGAGCGCTTGCGCCAAAGCAACTCAGCCAATCGGTCCTTGAATACTCTGTTCCATGTATGTATCGGATAGCGCAGGCAATGTTTCCGGCCATTCGCTGCTGATGCGCCGACGCTGGTCCGCCGGCCGCGGCCGGCCATCCCAGCCGATTTGTTCCATATAGTAATACAACATGACGGCATGGCCGCTCGGATCACGTACGTAAAATGCGTAGTCGATTCCAGGTCGCAATTGCGGCGGGATATCATCGATTAGTTCGAGTCCCCGCTTGGAAAGAAGGTCGCGCGCATCCTTCAACTGCTGGTAGTTACCCAATTCCAGCCCCATGCTCATCAACTGCGTGCGCGGGTCAAACCCGAGTCGCTCGCGCAAAGCCATAGGGAACAACGCAATCGTGTGGTGTTCGGTACCGGTGCGCAAGAACACACAGCGGTGTCCCTCCCAGATTACTTCCTCCGAGAGCTGCAGTCCTACTCGATCGACATAAAACGATTGCGATGCGGACACGTCGTCCACAAAAAAGCTCAACGGACCTACCTTGTTGATTGCGAACGGCAATTGTGATCGCACACCGCCGATAGCGTAGTCGTAGGGCAGATCGCAACCGACGCGAGTGCCGTTGCCCGCTTTAGAGGACTCGAGCGCGCGCAGCTCCTGCGCCTCCGCGGGTTGCGGTAGCTCAGGCACGTCATGCGGGTTTGCGAAGATCGGTCCGCGAAGGTAAGCCTCCGGCGGCTTGCTTTCCCGTTGCCAGCCGATTTGCTCCATGCCGTAGAACAATTCCACCGTGTGTTCGTTCGGTCCGTAAAAGTACAACGCCCAATTGCTGCCCGGAAAGTCCCGTCCCACGCCCATTACTTTAATCGCGTTTGCCATGCAGTATTGATAAGCATCAACCACCTCCTGCAGCGATCCGACCTGGAACGAAATTTGATTGAAGGTGACGCCGCGCGCGTACGGTTCAGCGAAAACTTCGCGCGCGAGATTCGAGTCGATATGCACCACGGAGTGGTGATCCGCGCCGTGGGTAGTGAAGACGACCATCGGCGGCCCCCCTGGTTTTGCGGCGCTATCGGTCACCCGCAATCCGAAATTATCGCGGTAGAAGGCTACCGCCTCCGCGTTTTTTTCGTGATAGAAACCGAAATGCCCCAGGCGACGTGTTTTAAAGGGCCGAGCGAGTTCGAGTCCACCGACGTTGTAAACTTTTGGCTCCATGTGAAACTTCTCCAGCCGCTTTGTATTTGCCGACAAGCTAGCATGTATGAAGGCGCGAAAGCTACGACGGCCCGGCGGCTTTTCGCTTGCGGTCCCTTCATAACAAGTCTTTGAGCGCCAGCGCTTGTGCCAACGCCATGACGTGAGTGTCGAGCTGCGAAGGCTGACACGCCGCAGCCACGATCCTGTCCGGACGCAGGACAACGATCGACTGATCACGTGCATCAAACCAATCCTTGAGGCGGCTCTGCGAATCCCCGAGCACAACGATGTCCGGATTGCGACCGGTTTCGTACGTCATCTGCGCGACCGGTACCGCCATAAAAAATTTCGCACCGAGGCGATCCAGAATTTGACGGGCATGGCTGGACAGTAAAATCGTCGGGTCGGTGCCCCAGGCTAGAATGGCAAAACCCGGTCCAATCAGATCGTCGAGACGCATCGCGGGTGCGCCGCCCGCCTCAACCCGCGGTTGTATGAACATTCTGCCAACGGGAGATTTTTGCAAACTGCCCGACCCGAAGTGCAGCGCTCCCTTACGATATCGCGGGATCGGCTTGTAACGCATTTCAGCAAAGTAACGTTTGACCGACGGTACCGCACCTAGGGCATAGGTAATGGCATCGCGCGCGGCGGTCACCCAGGCGCGCGTAGGGGAAAATATTTTTCCTGCGGTCTCCGATATTGCGATCATGGCGCGGGCATGCTCACGTCGTTCGGATTCGTAAGAATCCAGCAGCGCATCGGATGCCGCGCCCCGGACCACCATGGCGAGCTTCCAGCCTAGATTGAAGGCGTCTCGAATACCACTGTTGTAACCCTGGCCCTGCCAGACCGGCATGATGTGTGCCGCATCGCCAGCGAGCAGCACGCGATCCCGGCGAAAGTGTTGTGCCAGACGGCCATTATGCGTGTACACCCGCGCTCGGATTGCCTCGATCTTGGTCGGATCCGACACCAGTAAGGACATCAGGCTGCTTAGTAATTCGGGACTAATTACATCGCCCGGCGCTTCGCCGGGATGCAGCATAAATTCCAGCCGGCGTATACCGTGGGGCAAGGCGATTGAGACGTACGGGCGCGGCGCAACGCAATGAAACCGGACCCCAGGCGTGCCCAGCGGATCGTGCTTAAGATCGACCACGATCCAGCGATTCATATGGGTTTTGCCTTGAAACGCGATCGACAGCGCCTTGCGCACGGCACTGCTTCCGCCATCGCATCCGACCATATATCCAGCGCGGTAAACGCGTGGTTGCGATGAGGCGGTCGCCGACGTCCGAACGGTCACTCCAGCGATGTCGATGGCGACCGATTCGAAGCTCTCCCCGAAACGAAGATCGACCGACGGAAATCGGTCGAGGGAGCTCGCCAGCAATGCATCGGCAATCGGCTGTATGAAGGCGTTGCGCCGTGGCCAGCCGAACTCATCGGTGCGCGGTTCTATGGACACAAAGCGCCGCCCGGAGCGGGTCAAGAAATACATCCAATGATTGGGAGTCGTGTGTGGAGTGACCGCATCGGCGAGGCCCAGGGATTGAAAGGCTCGCAGACTCTCATCGTCCATGCCCACGCCGCGCGGGAAATCAAGCAATGCGGGCAACGCTTCGACGATCGTGACGCCGATTCCCCTGGAGCCCAGCATATTGGCGAGCATCAGCCCCACCGGGCCGGCGCCGACGATTAGAACATCGGTCTGGATCATTGCCGGGCAGAGAGGGGACGCTCCACGGCCTGAAGCACACGCCTCCCGATGGCGCTGCGGTGCCGCGCTATTTCACGCGCGTGCTGCTTCACGAGAATTTTCTCACCCATCCGATAGCTGCCGTTGACGAGCCGCTGGAACAACTCGTCGTGAACCGTATCTTTCTTCATTACGCCAAACCTTTGGCGCTCGCGCCGACTGTTAAAATTTCAGCCGCACGCTCGCGCCGAAAGTCCGGGGCGCGCCTATTTCGGCGAAAAATAGGTTGGGGGCCGGCGGACCGATGGCCGGCCGTTCAAAGGTCGTGCCGTACACGACGGTATCCGCGAGATTACGTCCCCAAAGCGCCACGGTCCAACGATCACCCGGCAAGCGATAGGTAAAGTTGGCATTTAGCACGGCATAGGCGGGTTGTTTTTCTTGAGGCATAAATTCCGTCGCCAAGTAGGATCGGCCGGCAGCCTGCACATCCACTTCGCCCACCAGCGAACCGCTATTGTTTAGATGAAGGGTGTGCTGCACGCTCGCAGTGCCCGCCCAGTCGGGGGCTCGAGTCAGTGGCAAACCGCTGCAATTGACGCTAGCGGCGGGTGCGACACCGAATGGAAATCCGAAATTGGTGAGCCGCCCCGGCGTGGTGACGCAGCCTGTCGTTGGGGCGACTGCAAAGAAGGGCAGTGGCTCGCTATAGATCCAATGGACGATGCGGGCGTCATTGCGCTCGACACTCAGGGCAAGAACGTCGTCGGGGGTTGCGTAGAACTCCATGTCGAGGTCTATGCCTTTGATTTCCACCTTGTCGATATTTGCGACTTTCAGCGTGAGTCCGCCAATATTTCGCGCGCTCAATT
>JALYIW010000052.1 GCA_030775625.1 Pseudomonadota bacterium
ACGATCCATTTGCCAGGCCCATATTTCTCGCTGAGCGCCGCTTCGATGGTGTGAGAAACCTCGGCGCCTGAGAACCGTCCGGCGGGAACTCCGCGCTTGAGCAACTCCTCCGGCTTGGGAGACACGCCATGGTCGGAACTGAACACCACGACGTAGTTCCCCGCCCCGGCTTCCGTCTCCACCGCCCGCAACAATTGGCCGAGCACGCGATCGGTTCGAATGCACATGTCGCGCACCTCGGGCGCATCCGGCCCCACTTGATGACCGAGCAGATCATTGCTCGAAAAACTCACCGTTAGCACATCCAGGCCCGAATGCCGCCCCAAGTGTTCTTCCTTGAGCGCCTTTTCCGCGAATGCCTCCAGCATCTCATTACCGTATGGCGTGGCGATCATCGCTTCGTAATAGGGTTTGCCGAGCAGCGCTGGAAGTGTCCGAAAAGGGACTGCGCCCGCCGCGCCTTCTGCCGGCATCCACTTCGCCGACACATAGCGGTTGACCGAGTCGCTCTTATTGAAGGCCTGCACCCAGGGCGGCAGATCCTTCATATAGTAAGTGCTGGTGATGAATTGCCCCGACTCATGTTCGAACCAGTAAGCCGCATTGGCGGCATGTCCGGATGGCAAAATGGCCGCTCGATCCTTCAGCGAAATTCCGATCACGGTGCTGTCACTCGGGCCCGCCGCCTTGATCTCATCGCCCAGCGTGCTCGCAATTAAACGCTTTGGGGACGCCCCGGCGCCGCCATTGCCGCCCACCAGTTTCGTCGCATCGTCGGAGACGCTGGTCACCATCTTGCCCGTTTCACGATCGAACCATTCATTCCCGATAATTCCATCGATGGCCGGAATCGATCCGCTCAGAAAAGCGGCATGCCCGGCGGCAGTGACTGTTGGGAAATGCGCCTGGTGGGCGTCGGTGAAGAATGCCCCCGAGTCGTGGAGCTTCCGCAGCCCGTCTTGATACGACGTGTCAAAGCGCGTCAGGTAGTCATACCGGAACTGATCGACTATGATTGCGACCACCAGCTTCGTCTTAGGCGCGGCGGGCGGTGCGGCCCAGGCGTGAATCGCCACCACGAAAGCGAGCAACCCGGCTGGTATGACTCTCATTCCGCAGCCTTGCATTGCGCGCACGAACAAATTTTGCGCAAGTGATCAAAAGAGTAAATGCCGGTATTATGGCCGTCATTCCAATCGATTCGGATCGCGTAGTGCCCAACCGGCTCCACGTTCAGCATCTTGAGCGTCGGCGTGTACATCTGAAACGGATTCGCGGACGGTGCTGCATAATTGGTCTTCTGCGGCTCAGTCCCATGCGCCCCCGTACAACTGGCGCAAGGGCACTCATCACGCAAATAGGGCAGCGAATAAGTGCTGCGATGCCCGTCCTTCCAATCGATCTGAATGCCCTTCGACTTTGAAATGGCGATATGCTCGGGTTCAGCTTGGGTCTCAATCATTGCGTTCGCTCCACGTCGCGCACTCCCGAAATACGCCGGATGGCGCCTGCCACGCGCTCCAGTTGTTTCTTGTCGCGAATCTCCACCGTCATGTCAATGAGGGCGCCGTCGCTGCGCCTGTCGTCCGAACTCGCCTCGAGACTGCGGATATTGCTCCCCTCGGCCACCAGCACCGAAGTGAGCTGGTTCAGCAATCCAGGCCGGTCATCGGTGTGAACGACAACACGCACCGGAAACGTTTCGGTCACCGCGCGCGCCCATTCTACGTCGATTTTGCGCTCCACCTCATACATGAGATTTTGCACGTTCGTACAATTCTTCGAATGCACGGCAATGCCTTTGCCGCGCGTCACATAACCCACGATTGCCTCGCCGCGAATAGGATTGCAGCACTTAGCGCGATATACCAGCAGATCGTCGACGCCCTTGACCTTGATTACCAGGTCGCCGGTATCCCCTAGCGATCCCGGTGCTGAGGGCGCGGGCGACGGCTTCGGCGGCTCTAAAGCAGGTGTGTCCACTGCGTCTGGCGCTAGCTTCTGCAGCACCTGACGCGCGGAAAATTTGCCGTAGCCGAGCGCCGCATGCAGATCCTCCGTCTTGCCGCAGCCGTACTCGCCGGCCACGCGATCTAAATCGGCTTTGGTAATCCGCGCAATTTGCACTCCCAGCCGCCGCGCCTCACGCTCCAGGT
>JALYIW010000053.1 GCA_030775625.1 Pseudomonadota bacterium
TGCGAGGCGTAGGCCATGGCGGCTTGGTACTCGGTCCTCTCAGCGGTGATCGAACGGCCCAACCAGGACACAGCCCCCTGTTCAGGGCGGAGCAGGCCACAGGAGACCCGCAGCAACGTAGTCTTGCCGCTGCCATTGGGTCCCGATACCTGGAGCAGTTCGCGGGGACGAAGCGCCAGGCTTAAGCCCTTGAGTACATGACGATCGCCGCGCCACACATGCACCTTATCGACACTAAGACCGTCAGCTACGCTATTCATGAGAGCGCAAGCTTAGCTAAATCAAAGGGTTGAGGCCACCATTTAATACCACACCGAGAGATGGGTCGCTCATTGAGTTGTCCCCCCGCGCCGTAGTGTGCATGGGTCGCATAGATCTTGCGGGCGCTCTAATTCTGGGTTGTTCTAAGGTCGCGCCGTTCTTGGGCGGCAGCGGGTGTAACCAATGGTCTCAGCAGCCGCCGCCTGCTCAGTCAACACCGGCCGCGCGTTACGCTCCCAGTGAGCCCACGGGCTTAACGTTCCCAATGGCCACGTTCATGGTGCCAACGGTCTCCGCGTTGCTCCCAGCGATCCGGTTCCCAGTGATAGCCGTGGCGCTCACGGAGGTAGTGGCCCGGCACCCACACATGCGCGCGGTGACGGTAATCCCAATAGCCAGGCGCCCATATATAACCCCGGCGCGGCCCCGGCAAAGTCTCGACGCGCACCGGCGGCGGGGCGATACCGATGTCGATGGCCACACCCGCCGTGGCGATGGCAGGGACAGCCACCGCGCCGGCGGTCATGCATAAAACCAATAACACTGCCTTACGAGAAGCTTTCATTTCTGACTCCTTATTTTTTCTCATTGTTCGACGATGCCGTCGAACTTGTTAGCTAAACAGTCTGCCTGCATGAAACAGCATGTCGCGCCTCCTCCCCGCGATCGGCGCTTACAGGAACCCCAGGTTGCGGGTGTTGGCATCGAAATTAGCGAGGTTCGGAAAAATCGTCAATAAGTCGGAATCACTCACGCCGAACCAGGAACCCAGGGTCGCGCCGAATTGATCCACCGCCATGGTCGGAATGAAGCGGCCCCGGCCGACGTCGAGCGGCCCTGGCGTGGTTAAGTTGGGCGGAAGCACAGGGGCGGTGCCATAGAAGTTCCTGCCTTTGACGGCCCCGCCCACGGCGAAGTGCACGCTGCCCCAGCCGTGATCCGATCCGTCGCCATCGGAATTGAGCGTGCGCCCGAAATCCGAGACGGTGAAGCTCGTGACGTTGTTCTGCAATCCAAGGGCATTCATCTCCGCATAGAACGCTGCCATCGAGACGGCGACGTCGGATAACAATGGCGGCTGATCGGCGACAACGGCGTTGTGCGTGTCGAAGTTGCCGGCGCCTACCATGAACACTTGCCGTGTGGCACCGATACCGGAGGCGTGTCTCGCGGCTATCACCCGCGCCACCATCGACAGTTGCGCCGCGAGATTCGTTTTTGACGTCGCCGGAAACGTCGTAACGGTGGCCGCCGGCAATGCGGCGCCGAGCGTTTGCTGTCCCAGCAGAGAGCGGCTCACGACATCGGCATACGTGGCTTCGAACAGATTTGCAAGATTGCCGTTGGCATCGGTGCGATGCGCCGTGGTCAAGGTTTTCATCGCGCTCTGGCAGGCCGAGGAGCCGAACAAAGGTCCGACGATACTCTGGATCGGAATCGCGCCGCCCGTTGGCGAGATCGAGTAAGTCTCGGTGCTGAGCCCGGTGAGGAAAAGGCTGGCGCCGGCCGGCGAGATGCACGTGAACAAGGAGTTGCCGTTACCCGCGGCCAACAGGTCTGCCATCCGGCCGCCCCAGCCCGACGTGTTGCCGATCGGCCCCTCGGCCTGATAGAACGCCCGTTGATCCAGGTGCGAGAACAGCTGTGGCGGCAGGCTGGAGGCCGGCGCACCGGCATACGCGGCGGCCGATGCGATCGGCTCGATCAGCGTACCGATGTTCAGCATAATCGCCATCTGTCCACCGTTGAACAGGGGGAGAAGCGGCGCAAACGCGGGGGCCAAGGCGAATTGCTCGCCGCCGGCGAGCACCGTGGCGGGAGTCAGCAGCGTGGGCGTCAAGGCGCTCATGGCTGTCGCGATGGCTGGACGCTGTTGCGCGTAAATGGCGTAATTCGCCGCATCGTAGGGTACGAGCGTGTTGAAGTTGTCATTGCCACCGATCATGAACACACAGACGAGCGCCTTATAATCCGTGGCTGTCGCGGCGGCGCTCTCGCCGAGCGCTGCGAGGTTCAGCGCCAGCGGCGTCGCAAAGCGCGTCGCAGACAGAGCGGCCGCCATTTTCAGAAATTCACGCCGCGATGCAGGGTTGGTCACTTGTGTCCTTATTTCTGAACGAGATATTCGGGAGCGCACATGACCAGCGTGAGCGCGGCGTGCAACCGGTTGTTCGCTGCTGTCGGCGTGCTCACATCCATCGTGTCGAGCGCGCTCTGCATAAGGCCCAAAGTTGCCACCGAGAGTTGGCCAGCGGCAATCAGGACGTTGATCTCAGCCAGCAACGCGGCGGAGTTGCCGCTCTGGTTCACCAGCGACTGCAAGGCGCTGTAATTCCCGGGTACCCCGCCGATCCCGGTGGCAATCAGGTTTCTGATGAAATTCATGTATCCGGCCACCGAACTCTCGTTGGTGATACCGAACTCCGGTGCGGTGATGCCGTTGGTGTACAGCGCTGTATGGGGCGGGCTGTACCCCGGCTGAAAAAAGAAGAACACATTGGGCGACTGCAACGGACTCTCGGCCAGCGCGGTCGACGGATTGGACAGGTTACCTATCTTGGCCCATTGCGTCGCGTCGCTTGGCGAGAAATTCAATTGGAAGGTGCGCGCCCACTGAATGAACCGCACCACGGGTTCACGCAGTTTGCCGGCTTGGGGATTCGACAACAACTGATCGGACGTGGCTTCAGTATCCGTGAGAATCGCTGTGATGATCGATTTCATGTCCCCTTGCGTGGACTGGAATATGCTGGCGACGCGATAGACGTAATCGGCGGACGGGTTGCTCGTCACCAGGCGCTGAATGAACTGTCGCGAGATGAACGGCGCAATATTCGGATGGAGCATCAGAATGCCGACCGCAGCCTCGAGAGTCTGTTCACCGTCC
Organism: Pseudomonadota bacterium; assembly: GCA_030775625.1. GTDB lineage: Bacteria > Pseudomonadota > Gammaproteobacteria > Steroidobacterales > Steroidobacteraceae > Bog-1198. Next base: position 3,149 of record JALYIW010000053.1, read on the forward strand.
AACCCGGTGGCGATGGTCTGGCCGAGCACGAACTTTGCTGACGTGTCGAATCTCGATGGATCATTGATCATGTCGGTGGCCGCGGATGTACCCACAGTAGCCGACGCGGCGGCATTCAGTTTCCAGCCTGTGAACACTTTCGCCATGTTCAGCACGTCGGTCTGGCTATACGTCGCCAATGCCACACCCGAATCACGCGGATTTAAAATCGGCGTGCCATCGAGATTCAGTTGTACGACCCCAAGGGAGAATAGTTGCATGATTTCGCGCGCGTAATTCTCATCGGGACTGGTGCCCGTGACCGGATTGGCCTTCACGCTGTTGAGATACGTCAGATATTGACCCATGGCTGGCGTGTGCGACACGGCCAGCAACAGGTCTTTGAAATTCCCGAAAGCGTTAGCCTCGAGTTGATCCAGATAATATGCGGCGGCCGCCCCTCGGTAGGTCAGCTGGATGGCGCCGGTGTTGATCACGAACAGATCGGTGAGCATCAGCACGATGCGCTGTCGCAACACGTCTGGGCTGGAGATCAACTTGCGCCACAAGGAGCTCTGCACGCCGCTGCCGTCGGACTGAATCGAGATGAGACTGTTGGCCTGCATCCACGCCACGTTGGACAACTGTCCGGACGGATTGACCGGCATCGCAAATTGTTGCGCGAGCCAGCCCTGGATGCCGTTCGCCTGACTCTGCAGATTCTGCAGGTCGGTATCGGAGCCGCCAAAGGCAGCCTGTGCCAGCACGCGCGCTGCCTGCGTGCGCGACAAATGCGCCCCGCTGGGGGCAGACGGAGTGGGCGTCGTGGCGGGCGACGAGCTGCTGCCACCACCACAGGCCGCCATTCCCAGCGTCGACAGCGCCAGCACGGGAGCGGTGAGTCCGAGAGTGTGCGTCTTCGCGACCGGAGAATGTCTGTCTACGGCGATGGCTGCATCCCGCGGTACCGGTTCGACGCCAGCGGCGATGCTGTTGCCGATCGCCAAGAAGTTTTCACTCATAACCCGTGTCATCCTTGCGGCGAGCCTAAGCGGCTGCACGTACTCAACAAGAGAACGGGGCACGCCCGACTCCGTTGACAACGAGAGTTAAGCGGGCCAGAGAATGTGACCCTGATGACAGTTCCCAGGGATCCGGAGTTGGCAGGGTAGCCTGACGAAGCCACCCTCCGACGCCTTTGGACGAAGTCCGTGGCCGAGACGGAGAGGAAATACGCTTGGGGCTGCGGGAAATTTACGTAGCGTACGATTGGCACACTCCAGGGCTTTTGATGCGCTGGTTGAATATTTCATCTACCCTGCGGTCGGGGCCCTCTCACATTAACTAAAAGCCGGAGAACAAAGTGGCGAACTATCTGACGGTCATTCATGAATGCAAGGATTACCCGACCTGGAAGCAGGCATATGACGCGGATGCGGCGAAGCGAGCAGCCGCCGGCCTCACAGAATTCCATGTTTTGCGCGAGCACGACAATGCCAATCTGGTGGCACTCATGTTCGGCGTAGACGATGTCGGCCGCGCCAAGGCATTTGTCACGTCACCGGATCTCGCTGCCGCTATGAAAACGGCGGGTATTGTTGGAAGTCCAAAGGTGAGGTTTCGACACGGTAAATACCATCGCGTGTCCGCCCCAATTTCCGCCACAATGACGCTGACTGTTCGCGACTATGAGACCGCTATCAAGGCTTATGCTATGGATGCAGCGGACCGGAAGGGCGCAGGCCTGACAGACCTCGCGGTGCTCCAACTCGACGATGATCCGAACAACCTACTGATCCTATGGGCGGTTAGTGATGTAGCCCGTGCGACGGCCTTCTTCGATTCGCCCGCATTGGCCGCACATATGGCCAAGAATGCCGGTGTAGTGGGTCCCCCCGAACGGCATTTCTGGAAGGCCTGAGGGCACACGGATCAGATTAGCGAGCCGGTTGCCCAGCGGGGCGGCCGGCTGTTAGTCTCTCAAGCGCAGGCTTTAAGCGGCCTTCCTCGTCCCGTCGCCGAACGCAGCGAAGACTGACGCCGCGTCGGCGAATTCCTTGCGCTATTCACGCTACGGCCTGCGTTGCCAAGTACTTTGCGATAAGGGTTGTCTGCATGGCCCAACCACCATCGTTCGCCTTGAAAGCCGCTACGCGCCGCGACAGTGGTATTTGGTCGAACCCGGACTCGGAAATAGTCAGCAAGGTGCCACCCGCGGCCTCATGTAACTCAAATACGATGAGCGTAGGGGGTTCCTTGCTGTAGTCGACGTCCGATTCAATCGCAAACGGATGCCAGCGGAATGAAATTTTCCGCATAGGTTCAATTCTATCCACTGAAAATTCGAATGGCTTTCCAGCATGTGGTTCCTGGAGCTTCGCAATATCCGAATCCACAGTGGTGGGCACGATTCTTCCAGTCAAGCGCGCACCCTCTACAAAAGGGCCATCGAATGCGACTCCGAACCAAGCGCCGAAATGGCTAGCTTCGCTGATCGCTTTCCACACACGCCCGCGCGTTGCACGTAGAAGTATCTTTTTCTCAATACAGTCAGTGTTGATGAGCAACCTCCGGGTTGATCTTTATAACAGCGTGAGTGAGCTCGGTACCAAATTATTGGGATCGTTCGAGCAGCACGACACCGGACCAGGGCGCCTTGCCAAGTTTCCGGGAGTCAGGCTCGGGGAACATCGCGAATAGCCTCATGAGCAGCGGTAAACGTCGAAGTCGCGCGGCCGCGTGGAAAATCGAGCGCACTTCAACGACGCTCCAGCCAAGCTCCTCGAAATAGGCAACCCCATTCGGCGGCCCGAATTTCATTGGCGCGTTCGTGAGATGCGCGCCCATACCCTTGCGCATCATCTCAAGAACCCCGGGGGAGGCGAGGTCTAGGATCCAGCGGCGAATGCCCGCTTGGGCGGCGAGATCCATAGTCAGCGCGCGTACCTGGGCGTCGTCGAGATAGAGGAGCAGGCCCTCGGTGATAACAAGGGCTTGGGTTGACGACCCCATTGCATCCCGCAGCATCGCAGCGCGGGCTGCGGAATCGGCGAGATCGATTTTGATCCTATGCAGCTGACAGCGCGGTAGGGCATCAGCGAGCAGCGACTCTTTCTCCTCGATCAGAGTCGGTAGATCCGCCTCGACCCATCGCAGTGATGTCGGGAGTTCGAGTCTGTAGGGTCGGGTGTCGAAGCCGGCCGCGAGGTTAAGCACGAAGTCACAGCCCCGAGCGACCTCTGCACGTACTAAATCGTCAATCAGTTTAGTGCGAGAAATAATGGGCCAACCGTTGCGGGCCTGTCGCGGCATCAGCGCCGCGATGGCCCGACCGGGCTCGCCGGCTAGCAAATCTGCATACGGATCATGAAACAGGGCATCTGTCCTCGCCGATTCCCAGGCGCGATACACGGCAACCCACCGGGCCGTATCCGAAACATCGGAAACTGGCGATGTGTTGACAGCTATTCCCAAGTCCTTTACTCCACGTTCCCGAGCAGGAGAATTATACGGACAAAGAAGTACCAGAATAGATGGTTTCGATGTGGTGCTATTACGATAAAATCAAGAGGTCGATCGCGTTCGCCGCGCTCCGCGTGAATTCCGGGTTGCCACCCTCTGCTGCTCTCGGTGATCGTCAGCTATCTGACAAACATCGATTTCCCGGCGAATGACGTGCAGCAACCCGAACTCTATTTTAATCGTCCTAGAAACACTGTCCGTTCTACTTAGCAAGAGACTGGCCGAGGACGTGCGTCGGTAATCTTGCAGGTTTCATCGGAAGCTTCCCGCACCGCCACGCATTCAACGTCTGCTGAAGTTCCATGGCTTTTGCCAACCGATTTAGCTTCGCGTTATCAAGCCCTTCCAAGTCAACGTCGTGCAAGCCGGGAGCGGTCAGCGTACTTCGAGGGCTCCGGGCCAGGTACAACCAATCAAGGAGCGCTTTTTCAGCGCTGGCCTGTGGATGCATGAGGCTTCGCTCCAGATCAAGTCGATCGTCGATCGACCCGGCTTCGAGCATTCGCCGGGGCATCGCTCGAATGAACACATTTCCTTGCGCCGTCTCAATAAGCCCGACCCGAGAACGAATCGGTCTGCACGCCCAATAGCCGTGAGAGTAAGCGCCGAGGGGGCGCCCACTTCCGAGAGCTGTCGTTCAAGCGCCTGTTTCCAAGGTGTCATGAGGATTTACCCTGCAGTGCATAGTCGTCCAATAGATCGGCAAGCTCGCGGCGCACGCGATCGCGCATGGCGTTCCACTCAGCATCGTCAATCCGCCTCAGCAACTCGGCGTCTGCCAGCATTTCGGTTCTGAAGAATTCGTAGCTGATATCTTCGCATCCCGCACCCCACTGCCTCGAAGGGCAGCCCTGAGAGCACGCATCACCTGGTTGTGAAGACTGTCGGCGGTACGTTTTCCCTGCTCAGGGAAATCAAGGTCTACGTCTCTTGTCAAACGCGCTGGGCCAAACAGCACCATCATCAGCACGCAGTAGGTACAGTGCATCACGGTCCCGTCTAATGCTATGAAGTTATTAGGTATTTTACGATGTTATGCGTTCCACTCGACCAACCAGTGGCCCTGCAGTTTATGAGCCTCGATGACCGCCGCTTTGTGCGTCGCTCGCCGATTTAAGCTTGCGCCCGGGGGTGGTATTGCCAAAGTAGTCGTCCTGGTCGGCGCCGACAAGCCGCAGTCCGCCGGCGATTGAGTCAAATCTCGCGGTTTGTCTACGCCCGGTCCCCCATGGCGCCCCGCTGCGAGCATGACGAGCGCCACGCTCACTGTGCGCCGTTTTGACTCGTGGTTGCACGCGCGCTGGGGTCCCGCCCGCCTATCTCCCCCCGCGCCTGCGCGCACCGAGATTATTCCTTGCCCTGACCTCCGTTGTCTCTGGCGTGCAGTTCGAACACTTCGAGCGCCCGCTCAATGATGATCCGATCAGCCACGTCCTTGTCACGCATGGTCTTCTTGGTGAGAAGCAAGCCTTCCAGGGTGATCGTTTTCAGCGGAATGCCCTCGAGTTCGATCGTCTCGGCATATTGGCTTAGCGTGGCGTAAGTCTGCCCGTTTGCGTTGAGCATGAGGTCCACCACGAAGGCATCTGCAACGCGGATGATTTCGCCTTCCTCGAACCATCTTGGATCGATGTCTTTGGCAGCCCCATCCGGCAAGACCATCAAAGCTTCCTTGATGCGCTGTCCCGCTTGCGATGTTGCCGGGACAACCACATCGATATCAGTGGTCGCACGTTGATAGCCATGAGCGGCCAGCGCGTAGCCGCCGATCAATAAGTAATCAGCCCCGTGCTCATGGAGCGATCGCAATAGCAGTTTGAGGTCTTCAAGAGTGGCCGGACGGCTGAACTCATCCATTTTTCAAGCGCGTGGCAGCGAGGCGTCCCATGCCCTCCACCAGGCAATCCTCGGCGTGCGCATTGGCGGCCTCGTGCGAACGGAAGCGATAGATCCCCTTCGGCACGAATGTGCTCTGTGACAGTCGTGAAATCGCCTCATTGAAGCGGGCACCTTCAGCGAGCAAGACTCCACTGGCGGCGACCTGTAATGCTCTCTGACGTTTTGTACCAACTTGTCTCATCGCCGCAACTCTCCATGCCATCCGCCGCTCCAATCATAAGTCCCGCCGGTGAATTTTGCTCAATCGTTACTGCGTCACGTCGCGGGCGAAGCCGAGGCTGTAATTCAAGACGTTGCCTCCCACGAGCAAACCCAGGAGACGCTGGCGTTATTGAAGATTCTTGCATTGGTGCCCTCGCCCGGAATTGAACCGGGATGACATTTTAGGTCGACGGATTTTAAGTCCGTTGCGTCTACCAATTCCGCCACGAGGGCTTGATAAACGCCAGTTTAGCAGATCAAACGCTGCTTAAAGAGCGAGCCGCTCGAGCGCCGGGACGCACCAAATATCGATGGGACCGCGGCGACCGCGCAGTTCGAATTGCGGCAGTTGCAAAAATGGAATGGACCCTAAAGGGTCGGATGAGGCCGCACTGGCATCAAGGGCAGCGGCAACCGTGCAGGAGAACAGGACTTCTCCGGCGCGCGCCCGGCTGCAAAGTCGGGCGGCAACATTGACGGTATCACCGACCAGCGTTGTCGTCTTGTGGCGAGGCGGCCCCAGTGCACCGACGGCGACCTCTCCCGAATGCAGCCCGACGCCGATTCCGACATCGATGGACAACTCGCTGCGCCAACGCAACGCGATGGTTGAAAAGTTGTCCAGCATGGCATGACCGCAGGCAAGCGCCGCAGCGGCCCCGACCCCGACCCCGCCGTCTACTCCGAATCCCGCCATCATCCCATCGCCCGCCATGTGAAATACTTTGCCGCCATAGGTCTGAGTAGCGGCCGAAAGAACCCCGAAGAATTCATCCAGCAGCGGCACCAGGCGAACCGCCGGCAGGCTCTCGGCCAACCCCGTGTAGCCGCGCAAATCGGCGAATAGCACCGTGACCTGGGCCGTACGCACGACCGCCGCCTTACGTATACGACTGACGACCATCGTTGCAGCCGGGTGCACGGGTGAACGCACTCCTCGTCTCGGCATACTCACGCCTGGACGCTAAAAAGGCGTGCGGCACACCAGGCCATCGTGCTTGCCGTTCCCCAGTCCGTGTAACAAATCTGCATACCGTCAGTGGTGTTCAAGGGGCGCTCCTCATTCGTTCGTCGGGATAGAGTATAAGCGTTGCGCTCTTCGTCAAGAAAGCAAATTGAATCGCATTGCAATCCGCACCAATTCCACGTCGCTGGACACCCCCAGCTTTTGCTTGATCGCCGTGTGGTAATTGGCGATGGTCTTGCCGCTGAGATCCAGAGTTTTTGCGATCTCGGGGACCGTGCGGCCCGCCACGATTTGCCGAAACACTTCAAATTCGCGGGATGTCAGCGACTCTAGGGGGTCATCCTGACCCGAAAACATTGATAGAGCGACCGTATGCGCTATATCGGGACTGAGAAACTGGCGGCCCGCAGCCACTTCGATGACGGCCTGCGCCAATACCTCGGGGTTATTGCTTTTGCTGACGTATCCGCGCGCCCCGATGCGCATGGCCCGGGCAGCCATCGACGCGTCGTCATGCATGCTGAACACAATGATTTTTGCATCCGGTACACGTGCCAGGACCCGCCGCATGATTTCGACGCCGCCGACGCCGGGCATGGAAATATCAAGCACCAGCACATCCGGCAAGTATTCCAGAAAGTCGCGGTAGGCTCGTTCGGCCGTCGCGGCCTCGACGATCACCTGGATTCCCGGGTATTGATCAAGTAGACGCCGAAACCCCGAGCGAACGATGGCGTGATCGTCCACCAACATGACACGGATGCGCGCCGACGGCCCCGTCACCGCCGCATCTATTTGACCCACGGCAATTCCGCGTATAGCCGCGTGCCGCCCCCCGCAGCACTGTCGATGGTCAAGGTGCCGCCCAAACCAGCCACGCGCTCGCGCATACCCAATAACCCGAAGCCTTTGGTGATCGTGTTGCTATCGAAGCCCACGCCGTCGTCCTCCAGCACAGCGGCCACCAACGCGCCGTCACCCGAGGCGGCCGTCGCGGACGAAATCCTGATCGACACCCGAGCGGCGTTCGCATGGCGTGCGACATTGGTCATTCCTTCCTGCACCACTCGATACAGTGCGCTAGCAGGCTCGCCCCCCAACTCGGTGATCTCTGAACCAACCTCGAGCGTACAAGAAGTGTGCGGATTGCGCTGGCGAAAGGCGGCTGTCAGTTCTCGCAACGCGGTCCCGAGGTCCTGCCGGTCGATGACCGCGGGACGTAATCGTTGCAGCATGCCCCGCACCATGTTCTTGATTCGCGAAGCAACCTCGATGATGGCGGTCGCGCTCTCGCGGATCACGGGATCGGCAGATGCCCCGACGCGATGGATGGTGACGGCGTCGGCGTGGATCGCCGTGACGCACTGGCCGATTTCATCGTGAAGTTCACGGGCCAGGAGTTGCCTCTCATCTTCTTGAATCTGCATCAGGCGACGCGTCAGCTGATGATTCTCCGCGGTGCTGCGTTCCAAAGTCGCCGCCATGTGATTGAACTCGCCGCTGATACCGGCGAGTTCCGGAAGATCGATCGCCGCAAGGCGCGCGGAAAATCGCCCGGCACTGAGTTCGCTCAGCGCCGTGCGCACAAATCCCAGCGGGCGCAGCGCGCGGCCCACCGCCCACCCGATCAATCCGTTCACGAGCAGGGCGAATAAGATGAGCAGGCCGAGCAGTCCGCGCGTGACATTCCAAACTTCATCGATCTCAAATGCCGGGTCAGGGTGAATGACCAACACACCGATGGCAAACCCGTCGAAGCCAACGAACCGCCGCTGATCGGCAATCGGCGTGAAGGACCTTTGCACCAGCCAGACGAACCAGAACGGCGCCTCAGGCGCATGCGCCCGGCCTCCAGCGCTCGTTTCCAGCATTGTGCCAACCGCATTATAAAAATACACCTCCACATGGCGAATGTCGCTCAATTTGGTCAATTGCAGATTCGGAATATTCCCTGCATTTTTTCTCCAGGATTCCTCGGCCAGCTGCAACTGCGCTTCCAGATAATGCTGAATCAAATCCGACGCCGAATACACTTCACCGCGGATGTCGGTCTGGGCCCTCTTTACGATGTAGGTTCCCGCGGCGAGGCAGAAGGCGCCGATCAGCACCGTGACCAGCAGCATCAATCGCATCTTCAAACTCAGCCGCCAAACGCGCATCATCCCGCTCCCCCAAAGCACTAGAAGGGATAGTTCAGACCCGTGAACGCAGCAACCCCTTCACTGCCGTAGCCGATGTCGACGTAACCGACCACGAAGGGCCGCGCGATGCCGCGAAAGCCCAGACCATAGACATGGTGTAAACGATTGAAGGAAAAATCGCGTGATCTGGCAAACACCTCGCCCACATCGATGAACGGGGTCATTTCTATGTCCACCAACGTCGATGTTGCATCGAATGAGAACACCTTATGGCGTAACTCGAGACTCGAAGAAAAATAATTTCTATCGTAATAGCGGCCGGCTCCGAAACCTCGCAGAGGCTGCTCGCCGCCGACGTCGCTTTGTCCGCCGCCGATGCTGCTCAGAGCCCAGAACGGAAGCTGGTGCGCGGAGGGCAAATAGCGCACCGCCACATGCGCCGCCAATACAGTGTTCATCGCGACCGGCCAAAAACCGCGGCCATCCACACCGACTTCGCTGAACAGCGAATCATTGAGCAAACCGTTGCGGCTGGCGAGCCCGCCGTAGGCGACCAACTGTACCCCCTTGCTCGGCACGGTCAGATCGTCGCGAGTGTCGTAGACTATGGATAAGCGGTTGAGTAATTCCCTATTTGTCCCCAAGCCCGTGAGTCCTCTGAAACGGCTCTCAATGGAGGCGACTCTCGACAAGGTTCCCGGCAGTACGTCGACCACCTGTAGGCGCGCCGTGTAGAGCAACTGCCAGGTTCGCGTCAGATTCAGTCCGACCTGGATCTGTCCTTGTTCCTGTTGATTGGTGTAGTGCGTTCGAGCGTGCACTGGCGTGTTATTGCCGAAACCATAGAAGCGCGGTGTGCCGTCACGATCGTAAGCCAGGAGGGCGGTGATCGACCACCGCTGCTCGCGCAGACGGCCGCTCTGATACTCGAGGTCCAATTCGCGCTCGACCCGTTCCTTGATGCCGGCAACCGCCGACCATTGCTCATCGCCGGACGTGTAACCGAAAACGCGGCCATGCACACCGACGCCAAAATTGGGGCTGTAGATCACGTCCGGTGCAATGATGCGGCGAATCTCATGATCCTCATTGGTTTGTATCCAGGTCGGGATGAGCCCAAGCGTGGTGCCGCTGTCGGGGTCGACGGCGATCTCCGGCACCGGAATGAAGGGGGCGGTCGCCGGATTGAACCATCGAGTCAACCAATTGAGCTTGGCCGGCGGCGGCGCAATCGGGCCCGGTGCCGGCACGGGTACCGGTACGTCGTCGGCCAGAACCGCTGCTGACATGACCGTCATCAACACGGGGAGCGCAAACCAATCGAGCGCCTGTTTCATCCGAGCAATCGCGCGAACGACATCAAAAGCCGCTGCATGTCCATGGAGGTCACATGACCCATGGTCGAAATGCGGAACAACGTCTTCGCTAAATCAGCCTGCCCCGCATAGATCACGAAACCATCCGCCTTCAAGGCGTCATGCAGCACACTGTAATTCACACCTGCGGGCAAACGGTATGCGTGCAAGACCACTGAAGAGTGCTCGGGCGCGATCACCATGTCCATTCCGAGCGCCGCCAGCCCCACCCGTACCTGCTCGGCCAGCCTCGCATAGCGTTGATGTCGAACGGCGCGGCCGCCCTCATCCGCATATTCGCGCAAGGCTTCGAGAAGCGCGTAATACACATGCACGGCGGGGGTGAAGGGAGTGCCGCGCTGATCCTGCAATCGCGCCAGTCGGCTAAGATCCAAGTAATAGGTTCGGCAGGCGGCTGTCGCGAGCGCACTGCGCCGCACGATGACGAACGCAGCACCGGGGACGCCGTGCAGGCACTTATTCGCGGTTGCGGCGATCGCTGCAAGACTCGAGTCCTGAAAATCGATGGCCTCTGCGCCGAAACTGCTGACGGCGTCGACCAACAAACTCACGCCTCGAGCACGGCACAATTCCCCCAAGGCCTGCAGATCATTGAGTCGCCCGGTCGTGGTCTCGTGATGCACGACGGCAAGATGCGTGATGCTGGCAGCGCCACGCGCGGTATCGAGGCGGCGCGCGATGCCTGACAAATCGAGTTCCTGCATCCAATCACCCACCCAGCGTTCATGAGCGATCCCGTACTGTGCAGCGATCTGCGCCATGCGCTCACCGTACACCCCATTCTCGACGGTGAGCAGTCGGCCGGACGGGGGCACCAATGCCGCGATCATACTCTCCACCGCACCGGTTCCGGACGCGGTCATCAGAACCGCCGCCCACTGCTGTGGATCTAAGTCATGGATGGCCAGCAGCCGCCGACCCACCTCATGCTGAAGATCGAAAAACTCGCTCTCCCGATGACACAAATCAACTTGCAGTAGGCTACCGCGCACGCGTTCCGACAAGGTCACGGGACCGGGATTGAGCAACAGCATCACTGCGCCTTGGAAGCTGGGCGAAAGTGGTGCATGAGCCGGGTCTTGACCTCGACGGGAGTAATGGAGGGGCGCGGCAGATCAGCGGGCGTGCCGGTGCGCGTCAGCAATCGGGCAAAGCGGGATCCGGCCTGTGATGGCTCATTGAGCCAGGCGGCGATGCGACCCACATCATCGGTCTCGAGCGCGGATGCGTATCCGCAAGCCGCAGCAATCTGCGCAAAAGAAATGTGTGACGACACGGTGGCTTGACCCCCGGTCGAATCATGAGCGCCGTTGTCCAGCAAAAGATGCAAAAGGTTCGCCGGACCATAGGTACCGACGGTCGCCAATGCCCCCATGCGCATCAATGCCGCGCCGTCGCCGTCGAGCGCGATGACGCGCAAATCAGGACGAGCCAAGGCCAGTCCCAACGCCAGGGGTAACACGCAACCCATGGAGCCCACCATGTAGAGATGATTGGGCCGATCGTCGATCGCGTATAACTCGCGTCCGCAAAATCCCGTCGATGCCAATACCGCGGTGGCCGCCGGGGAGGTTTGTTCGACCACTTGCCGCAGGGCGTCCTGCCGCGACGGCCGTGCCGCCGGTGCAACTCGAGGCGGTTCGATTCGCGGCACACACGGCGCGGAGCGCCGCGGCACGCCCCCGCCGGTGCCGGTGAGTGAGTGCGCGGCGACACTGCCCTTTTGCATCACCAAAGCGTAGGGTCTGCCGGTCGCATCCATGTGCGCCGTCGCGCGATTCAGCGCAGGACCAATGGCATCGGCTTCCTGCGGAAACAATTCCCAAGGAATTTCCATGGCCTCGAGCAGGCCCGGGGTGATGGGGCCCATCAATGCGTGCTGCGGCTCATCGGCGACCCCGGGCTGGCCACGCCAAGTGATGATCAGCAACTGCGGCAATCGAAAAGTCCAGGTCAGCGAGGTCAACGGACTGACCGCGTTACCGAGGCCGGAGTTTTGCATCATTGCAATCCCGCGCCCGTGCGGCGTGCCATCGTCACCGGCCAATGCGATTCCTGCAATCAGAGCCACAGCGTCGCCTTCATTCGCCATCGACACATAGTGCAGCGACTCGTCCTGCAGCACGTAGTTGATGAACGGCGTCAGGTAGGAACAGGGGACGCCCGCATACCAGCGGAAGCCGCGCGCGCGTGCCGCCTCGACGAAATGACGCGCCTCAATCAAGGGTAGACCCTCGAGCTGCCGCACCATGAGCGAAATCAACTGCGCGACGCAAATCCTCGAGGTCGTTGACGCCGCGCCAATGTCCGTGCACGTACACGACTTCGATGGCCGCGCCGTCTGCGATCAGTGCGTTCAACAGTATCGGCATATCGAGACGGTCGAAGTCTGAGCGCAAGCGAAGCTCGGCCAAGACACATTTTAACTTCCCGAGCGCCTGGCGTCCTACCTTTAGGACGCCGATCCAGCGGCCCTGTGCGGGTCCGCCCTCCTCGCTACCGGCAATACGTTGCAACAGCGCTGGAGCGCCGAACAAGCCGCGGTCGTCGCCGCGCGAACAATAGGCGAAATCGCGCACGGTGTGGTTGCCGACGCCCGTCGGCGAGGAATCTACAACCACGGAAAAATCGTTGTCGCCTTCGAGCAGATCGCGCAACACATAGCTGCGGAACAATAGATCGCCGTAGGAAATCACGGTGTCCGATTCGAGCGCGTCCACCGCGCAAGCCAATGAGCCCAGTTCACCCGTGTCGGCATGGCGCTCGTTCACCACCAGTTTGATACCCGCCGTGTCAATTGCGTCGGCACGGTATCCGCCCACCACAGTGATGTCGTTGATATGCTCCTTATTGAAAGCGTCGATTAGCCATCGCAGCAACGGCTTTCCGGCGATGGGCAACATCACCTTGGGCCGATCGGTGGTAATCGCCTCGAGTCCCCTGCCGCGGCTCGCCGCCAAGACGACCGCCGACCGCGACGTAGCGGAGGCGGAAAAATACAACCGTTCGGCAGCCGAATATTCATCCGCGTCTTGGAGACGAAAAATTTCGCTGACCGTAACGATCCGGTCTTCCACGTTCACCAGCGTCTGGCTCTGGAAGATTTCTTTTGCCACGCTTTGCATTGCGGACGCCGCGGCGCGCACCAAATGATTCGCCCAAATCACCACGCTGATGCCGGCCTCGCGAAATACTTCGGTTGGCGTGCTGTAATAACGGGTGGGTACGATCACCAGCGGCAGACGGGCGGCCCATTCGCGGGCAAAGGTCACGATTTCATCGGGCTTTGTCAGCTTACTGTGGATCAGGATTGCATCCGCGCCGGCCTTGCGGTAGGCCTCCGCGCGTTTCAACGCTTCGTCCATGCCCCACCCGGCGATGAGCGCCTCGACTCGAGCGACAATGCAGAAGTCCGGATCATTCTGCGAATCCTTGCCGGCGGCGATCTTACCCGCAAATTCCTCGATATCCGCAAGCGGTTGGCGCTCTCCGTTCAAAAAGCTGTTGGTCTTCGGAAACTGCTTGTCCTCGATGCAAACTCCGGCGATATCGCGTTGCTCGAGTTTGCGCACCAGCCGGCGCATATTGTTGAAGTTGCCGTACCCCGTGTCGCCATCGAGCAAAATCGGCAGATCGCCGGCATCCGCCATGAACTCGAGCATGTCCACGACCTGAGTCCAGCTCGCCTCGTTGTTGTCGCGTACGCCGAACTGAGCCGAGATGGACAGGCCAGATGCCCAGATTCCCAGAAAGCCGGCTTCACGCACTATCCGGGCAGAAAGACCATTGTGCGCTTCCATCAAAAACTCGAGTTGCGGGCTTTGCAGCATTGCGCGCAATTTGGCGGCGCGCGTCATACAAGCGTGTCGGACAGGGGCTGCAGCTGCGGCCAGATTTCAGCGGCTGCGCGGTTAACATCAGCGTTGAAATCGATTTCTATCCATGGGCATCCGGTCACGTCGGCCACGCCGAACACTTGGCTACGCTCCCTGAGTAAATCCCGCACCGCTTCTTCATGCGGCATGTGGGCGCGGCCCGTGTCCACATAGTCCGCCACCACACGGGCGAGGCGGCGCGCACCGTGGTAGTCGAATCGGAAAAAACCCACCGATTCGCCGATCGTGTCATAGGTCAAATCGGCAGCCACTTGCTTGCGCAGTTCGATGGGTACGCCCTCGAGCAAGCACAGCTTGACGGGCTCATCGCCGAGTTCGGAGGAACGGTCCAGCAACAGACGGTTGACCGATTCATTCCCCGCAAGCAACGCCCGCAGGATGCGCTCATCGTAAAGCACGTCCGCATCCATCAGAAGTATGTCACCGCCTCGGGTCATGGGCTCGGCGGCGCAATGAACCGTCAGCACACTGCCGAGTTCAAAGCGCGGGTTGAGTACGACTTGCGGCCTTGGTTGCCAGTGCAGGCGGTCGAGTTCGGCCTCGACCAAATCGTGCCTGAAGCCGAGTGCCAGCACGATGTCCCCGACGCCGGCGGCCCGCAGCATGCGCAGGTGCCGCTCCATGAGACTCATTCCCCCGAACTGCAACAGGCACTTGGGCGATTGTTTATCTTCCGCTTGTTGCAGTCGCAGCCCGCGGCCGGCCGCGAGAATGATGGCTCGCATGAAAATCCTTTCGAAATTCGACCGGCCGAATTTTACACAAATGCAGCACTGACAGGCTTATGGCGTGGTGGGGGTCCGCGAGTATAAATTCAGATACAGCAAGCCCGGCAAACCTAGCAATAGCTCGCGTGTTCGTTTTGCGAGCGACAAGGCAAGGGCCGCCTCCGGCGGGACACCGGCCATCGGCGCAAGCAACAGATAACCGCCCTCCTGCACGCCCAGGGCACCCGGAATGGCGAAGGCCGCACCGCGAATCGCTTGTCCCAAACTCTCGAGCAGCAGCGCATCCACCCAGCTCACCGGATGGTGGAATAGCACCAGGATCAAATACACCTCGCCGGTGCCCACCACCCAACCCACCAAACTCAACACAAAGCTCACCGCCACGGGTCCCGCACGGCCGTAAATCAAGTGCACTGACCGATCGATGGCCTCGGCTTGATTCATCAAGCCAGACCAGTCGCGTTTGCCCGCGAACCGGTTCGCGGTCCTCATAAGCTTGCCGAATAAGCCGCGGCGCTGCAAAAGATAGAACCCGCCTACCTGCAACGCCAACAGCGCGCTAGCGATCAGCGCGGACGTACGCAGTGTGTGTTCGGCAATACCCGTGGCGTGGGCGCCAAGCAACGCCACCCCGGTCAGCGCGAACGCGATTTGCGCAAAGCTTTGCAGGGTGGTACTGACGGTGACGGCCGCCGCGGCATCCGGCATAGGGATGCCTCTGTGCGCCAGGTGACGAGTCATGAGCACCGGCCCGCCCAGCTGCCCTGCCGGCATCAAGCTATTGGCAGATTCACCCACCCAACGCGCGAGCAAAGCGTCACGCAGCTGGCCCGGCGGGGCAATACCGCCGAACAGCACACGCAGCGCCCATGCGTCCAGGGCCAGCGGCAACAGGTGAAACAGCGCGACCAGCAGCAATCCCCAGCCCGCGAGCGCCAATGTGGCCATGACCGCAGACAGTCCCTGCGAAGCGAGCACGCCGATAAACAGCAGCACGCCGATCGATAGCAGCCAGGTTGCGGCGCGGCTCACGGACGGCGAAACAACTGACGAATACCGAAGTACGCGACTGCGTCCTTGAAATTGGAAATCAACCGCCACCAGGGATGCATCTTCGGGTCGGTAACGTATTCGAAGGTGAGCGAGACGCGGACTTCGCCTTCGCCAATGCGTGTGATCCGATGGCGCAACGAATCGCCATTGAAAAACAAAAGTCCACCCGGAAGAATTTTTACCGAACCGGCGACGACCTCAGCGCCTTGCTCCCGAGTGTGCAATTCATAGTCGAGCCGGCAGGAAGAGGCATCGATGACGCCGATCAATACCGTGTAGCGGCGACCGCGATAGTAGGACCTGTCGTAATGCCAACCGATATGGTCGCCCGCCTCGGTATAAAAATATAATGCGTAGGCGTGCGGATCGTCCTTCGGCGACATCTGTAATCGCTCGCCGGCGATCTCGCCGAGCCAGTGGATCAATGCCGGGGAGCGATACAATTGCGCGATGTCAGGCGCGAGCTTATCGATGACATGACGGCTCACGCTGCCGCCCTGCTTGTGGCCGGGCAAATAATTCCGATTGACAGACGCCTTGACGGCTGCGACCGCGGCAATCAGCTGCGCGGTAATCTCGGGTCCGGCAAAATCCGGGATATATAGGAACGCGCCTTGGGCAGCGAATTCGCTGTGCAGCTTCGGCACATCGAATCTGCTTAGCGGAGCATCCATCACGCGGCTTTCATCGAGCGGCGCTGGCGGCGCCCGCGCCCTGACGCATCACGCGGCGGTAATCGACGACGACCCAGACGGCGAATAGCGGAGCGCCTATGGACGCCACCGCCAACAATGGCGCGACCCCGTCGCACACCGTTACCAAGGGCAGCAGATACAGAATATCTTCGGTCTCAAACCCCCCAAACGAGGCCTGCCTGCTGGCCGATTTACCGCCCGCCGCCTCGATGCGAATGCGCAAATAGAAAATCAAGGCGATGCAACAACCGGCGATCGCCCCCAATACCGCCGGCGGCAGGTCGAACGCGGTGTCAGGCTTCCAGGCAAGGCCGGTTCCGATGGCGAGGAACAGCAGGACGGTAACCAATGCGTCGCTCGCCAAGTCATACATATGGCCGATTCTGCTGGTTTTGCCGGAGAGCCGTGCCAGCTCACCGTCGGTGTGATCGAGAAAATTCGACAGGGCCAGCAACAGCGCGGCGACATTGGACCAGCCGTAGGTCCCCGGAAGAAACGCCAAGGCGGCCGCGATGCCGACGATCAAACGAAGCGTGGTCAGATGATTCGGCCTTACCCAGCTGTCTTTCAGCGGCGCGATCAACCAACGCGCCAGCCTCGCGTCCCAAGGACGCCGAAACGTAAGGGTAATACCAGCACCAGAGTCGGAGGTCAGCATGCAGCGGCGTCGCGTTACGGAATTGGCTTGCCGCAACGTGCAAGCACACCGCGAAGATCGCGAATCGGCGGGAACACTTCATTGTTCCAATCCGCGCCCTGCGCGTCATACGCCCGCTGCTCAAATTCGACGATTTCCTTATCCTCGCGAAAAATGTTTTCCGTAAACCAAGTCACGAACGGCCACACGGCGTGAATGATGCCCGGTACTCGCGGCTTCTTCACCGACAGGTACCCGTAAGTTCGATTGGTACGCTGCTCGGCGTCCAACGGTGTGTACCCCAGCCACACGTCGAGCACAGGATCATCGCCTTGTTGAATATCGCGGCCCACCCATACCTTCAGGCTTTGCGTCGGGTAGTCGGTGCGAATCCGCATATGGTCGGAAAAATCCGCTTTTGCCGCGCCGCGCTTACGCATCAAATCGACGATGACCTGCTCGCCCACCGAAGACTTACCCTCGGTCCGGCTGAAACTGTATTCAACCTGCGCCCAATTCTCGCCATGCTGGCGCCCCAAACAGCGGGCGCGGATCGAACCCATTTGCTTGCGATGCATGAACTGATGGTTCATGTCGAACAGGTTTTCGTGCATGAACGTGTAATGACAGGCCACCTCCCGATTCAGTCTGCGGGTCTTGTAGTCCTTGCGCTGCGACGAGCCGAGGGTGGCGGGCAGGCGGCTTTGCGCCGCGGCGCTATCGCCCGGAAACACGAAAATCAAGCCGTCCACCTCGCGTGCGGGGTAGCTCTTGACGCCGGTGGGTAATCGGTCGGTACCTAGATACGGCACGTTCACGCATTTACCGGCCGCATTGTAGGTCCAGCCATGATAATGGCATTTGATCTCATCGCCGCTGACCACGCCCAAATGCAGCGGCACCTGGCGGTGCGCGCAACGATCTTCGAGGGCAAACACCTCGCCACGGGCGCCTCGATACAGGACTACGGGCAACCCAGCGAACCGGCGCGCCAACGTCTTGCCGCGTTTGAGTTCATCCGACCAGGCGAGCGGGTACCAATAGTCCGGGTGCGCCCCTATACGGCGCAGGTCGAACGCGTCCGCAGAATTTGCAGCCCGCCTGCTGATCAAGTTCGCACCGTCTTCCGACATCGACGCTCCCCACGCGCGTGGACATCGCGTTGCGGGCCATTTTACCGCCATTCGCAGCGTGATCACAAAATACAGGAAAAACTCCCGGATGAATTCAGGATTCCAGGCGCTAACGCCCCCCGCCCGCAACCGGTAGGCTGGGCGGGTGGCCATTGCAGTACGCATTTTTACATTCGGAGCACTCGTGTGCGCGGCAGGCATGGCCCTGCCCACGCCGGAGTCCGCTGAGGATAAGACCCCGGGCCAGGCGCTGACTAATCCGGCTACTGCGCACGAGCTGCCGCAAATCACCGTCATCGGCAACGCCCCCCTGTCGGGACTGGGCTTGCCGCTAAATTTTGTGCCCTCGAATGTGCAAACAGCGGACAGCAAGCAGATGCAGCGGCAACAATCCCTGGGGCTCGGGGACTTTCTCAACAATAATTTCAGCGGCATCAGCGTCACCGAGAGCTCAGCCAATCCAATGCAGCCGGATATCAATTATCACGGCTTTACCGCGTCGCCGCTGTTGGGTACGCCCGAGGGACTATCCGTCTATGTGGACGGCGTGCGGGTCAATGAATCTTTCGGCGATACCGTCAACTGGGATTTGATTCCCCAGTCCGCCCTCTCCACCATCACCCTGCAATCGGGCTCCAACCCCGTATTCGGCTTAAACACCCTGGGCGGCGCATTGGTGGTGCAGACCAAGAGCGGGCACGACAATCCCGGCACCGAAATCGAGGCCTATGGTGGCTCCTTCGGACGGCGGTCTTTCGAGGCAGAAACCGGCGGCGAGTTCGGACACTTCGACTATTTCCTCACCGCCGACTACTTCGACGAAGCCGGTTGGCGCGATCGGTCGCCGACGCGCGTGCACCAGGTATTCGCCAAGGCGGGTTGGAGCAACAATAAAACCGATTTCGACCTGAGCTATACCTACGCCGATTCCAGTTTGGTTGGCAACGGCACCACGCCGCAAAGCATGTTGGATTATCGCTACGAGTCGATTTACACCGCACCCGACTTCACTCATAACCTGCTCAATTTCGGCAATGCCAATGCCACGCAGTTCCTGAGCGACAGCCTGCTGCTGTCCGCCAATGCATATTTTCGCTCACTCGTCACGGGCAGCAACAACGGCGACGTCAACAGCGGCAACTATCTGGCAGACGCTTATCACGGTCCGGCCATCGATTGCGATGCGACACCGGCGACTCTGGTCGACAACGCGTATTGCTCCAACGCCATTAACCGCTCCGCACGCGTGACTCAGCGCACCACCGGTTTCAGCGTGCAATTGACTGACTCGCAAGATGTATTCGGTAAGGAGAACCAAGGAGTGTTCGGTTTTGGTTACGATCATTCGACCGACACCTACACGCAAGCGTTTCAATACGCGACAATGACGCCCGAGCACACGGCCGTCGCCAACGCGAACGAGGGCAATCCCTCCGTCACGGTCAACTCCCTGAGGGGCATCAATCAAATCATGAGCGTTTATTTGACCGATACCTTTTCGCCGGATGCACTGCTGCATGTGACGGCATCCATCCGCTACAACCGCAGTCACGAGACTCTCAACGGAATCAGCGTCAATACGGCGGTGGCCGACGACAATTTCAATGAACCCCGTCAATTGCTCGAGGACCACCTCTTCACGCACGTGAACCCCGCCTTTGGATTCACCTTGGCCCCGAGCGATGCCCTGACACTCTTCGCCAGTTACAACCAATCGAGCCGCACCCCCACCGTCATTGAATTGGGTTGTTCGGATTCGCATAAACCCTGCGGGTTGCCCAATGCTTTCGCCGGCGATCCGGACCTCAAACAAGTGATCTCCCGCACGCTGGAAGCGGGAGCTCGCGGCAGTTTCGCCGGTGATATCCATTGGAGCGCGGATGTGTTCCACACCATCAACAAGGATGACATTCAATTCATCGCCGCCACCACCAGCCAAGGCTATTTCGACAATGTCGGCAACACTCGTCGGCGAGGTTTGGATATCGCCGTCGGCGGCAAGCTGGCCAAGCTATCCTGGCATGCGGTGTACAGCTTCGTCGATGCCACCTACCGATCGAATTTCGAAGTCAATGGCGACTCGAATAGCACGGCCGATGAGAACGGCAACATCCAAGTCAGCACCGGTAATCGCATCCCATTGATTCCGCGCCATACGGGCCGCTTGATTCTCGAATGCCAGGCGACCGATAACTGGGATATCGGCGCCAATCTAGTCGCAGCCGCTGGCTCATTCCTTCACGGCAACGAAAACAATGCGAATCGGACCGGCAGCAGCAATGGCGCAGGAACCTTAGTTACAGGCTCGGGCTGGATCGGCGGCTACACCGTGCTCAATTTGAATAGCACATACCACGCCGGAAAAGCCGCAGACGTGTTCCTGCGCCTGGTGAATGTCCTCGACAAGCGCTATGCCACCGCGGGTTTCTTGGCCAGCAACCCATTCGAACCCAACGGCGCGTTGCGTGCGAACCCCGGCGATTGGACCCACGAGAACGCCGTGTCACCCGCGCAGCCGCGGGGCGTGTGGGCCGGAGTACGGCTACGCTTTCAATGAGTGGAGGCTAAGGTCGGAATCGA
>JALYIW010000054.1 GCA_030775625.1 Pseudomonadota bacterium
CCCTGGAGCGCGGCCACGACCGCGCTTCCCACCAGGCCACGATGGCCCGCGACGTAAATTTTTGCGGTCAAGTTCAACATCGGGTCACTCGTGGTGGCTGTAGACCTTATATCCCTGCTTGGCCACCATCGCGTCGCGTTTCGCGGTCTCGAGATCCGCCCCCACCATATCCGCCACCAGTTCGGGAAACGTCACTTCCGCGCTCCAGCCGAGTTTTTCGCGGGCCTTGCCCGGATCGCCCAGCAAGGTCTCCACTTCGGTCGGCCGGAAGTAGCGCGGATCCACCCGTATCAAGCTGCGGCCGCTGATGGCGTCGATACCCACCTCACCCACGCCGGAGCCATCCCACTCGATTTTCATCCCCAGCTGCGCACCCGCCGCCACGACAAAATCTCGGACCGAATACTGGGTCCCGGTCGCGATGACGAAATCTTCCGCTTCGTTCTGTTGCAGCATCAGCCATTGAGCGCGCACATAATCGCGCGCATGCCCCCAATCGCGCCGTGAATCCAGATTGCCGAGGTGCAGCGTGTCCTGCAGGCCGACGTGAATGCGCGTCAGTGCGCGCGTGATCTTTCGGGAGACGAACGTTTCTCCCCGCAGCGGCGACTCATGATTGAAAAGTATGCCGTTGCAGGCATACAAGCCGTAGGCCTCTCGATAATTGACCGTGATCCAATAGGCATAGACCTTGGCGGCCCCGTACGGCGAGCGCGGATAGAACGGGGTCGACTCACGCTGCGGAGTTTCCTGCACCTTACCGAACATTTCAGAGGTGGACGCTTGATAAAATCGCGTTTTCGCCTCGAGCCCGAGAATGCGGATCGCTTCAAGGACTCTCAACGTGCCCAGCGCATCCGAGTTGGCAGTGTACTCCGGTGTTTCGAACGATACCCCCACATGGCTTTGCGCAGCCAGGTTGTAGATCTCGTCGGGCTGAACCTCCTGGATGATTCGGATGAGATTCGTGGAATCCGTTAAATCTCCGTAATGCAGGTTCAGCCGAACGTCCGTCTCGTGAGGATCCTGGTAGAGATGATCAATGCGATCCGTGTTGAACGAGGATGCGCGGCGTTTGACGCCGTGCACGTGATAGCCCTTCGACAGCAGTAGCTCCGCCAGATACGCTCCGTCCTGGCCGGTAATGCCGGTTATCAACGCCGTCTTGGACAAATTTCCTCCGCATGCCGGGATTTAGGCCACTTTAGCCGATGGATGTCAGTATTTTCGCACAGGGCCTAGGGCCCATCGACGGCTAATTTACCTGAGTCGGGGATCCCAACATTGTGAACCGTCCCAGATTTCAGAATGCCATCCGAAGTATATTCGTCCCGCTGTCAACGAGGTCTCACACACGTGCGTTGTTATCGATTCAAGGAGTTCGGACGTTTGGGGACATCCCTTAAGGCACATACGATCCGGCCGCCGATGGGCTATTATGTCAGGTAGATGTCGGCATGTCCGCTTGCGAAGTGACGGAGTCGGCGAAACAACGATTCCGCGGCGGCTGTGGAAGGCCGTTCATTTAAGCTTCGCACTTCCGGCGCATAGCCGCACAGGGGTTCGATTGCTCGGGGGATACAGGCGCATGCATCTTTTCCATTCCGGAGCACACCGAAGCACGCGCCGTCCAGGACGCATGGCCGCGGGACTTGCATCGCGATGACGATGGAGGCGAACTCGCGGCAAATTCGTTCCGAATCCGCGCCCGGCCGCGGCAACAGGAGCGAAGCGGCGGCGGCGGAGCGAGTGGCGCCGCGGGCGGTGGCACTGCGAGATTCATTGGCGTATTCCCGATTGGTCTCCTCCCAGGAGCTTCCGCGCCGCTCGAGAGCGACGCGACGCGGCGATTCGGTAGTCTACGTCGTCGGAAAACGGGTATTCGATCTGGTGCTAGGCCTGTGCCTGCTGCTGGGGGCGGTGCCATTCATCTTGACGGCGGCGATTGCGATCCGTTTGGAAACGAAAGGCTCACCGTTTTTCGTGCAAACTCGGCTCGGCAGGCATGGCAGGCCGTTCAAAATTTTCAAGCTCCGCGGCATGTTCATCGACGCTCGTACGCGGTTCGCGAGCTTTTACGATTACTCCAAACACAAGGATCTGGAATTTTGTTTCCATCATGAACAGGATCCCCGGGTGACGCGTGCCGGCCGGTTCATCCGAAAGACCAGCATCGACGAACTCCCCAACCTTTGGAACGTCGTGCTGGGCGATATGTCCTTGGTCGGACCACGGCCGGAGATTCCCGAAGTCCTTGCCTTGTACGGCACCTACCGGGACGAGTATCTTTCCGTCAAGCCGGGCGTCACCTGCC
>JALYIW010000055.1 GCA_030775625.1 Pseudomonadota bacterium
GGCGCCAGCCCGCAGTTCGACTTGCAGCGCTATCTGGCAGCGAAACAGACGCCCGTGTTCTTCGGCTCCGCCGTCAACAATTTTGGAGTCCGAGAATTGCTGTCGGCGTTCGTCGCGAATTCTCCCGGCCCGTTGCCGCGCCCGACTTTGCAGCGATCGGTGAACGCGGATGAAGCGAAACTCACCGGTTTCGTTTTCAAGATTCAAGCGAATATGGATCCCGGACATCGGGACCGAATTGCCTTCATGCGTCTTTGCTCCGGACGGTATGCGCGCGGCATGCGCATGCACCACGTGCGCCTCGACAAGGAGGTGCGCATCGCGGACGCACTGACATTTCTGGCCGCCGATCGCAGCCAGGCCGAGGAGGCCTACGCCGGGGACATCATCGGTCTGCACAATCACGGTACCATCAATATCGGCGATACCTTTACGGAAGGCGAAGATCTCACTTTCACCGGGGTTCCCAATTTCGCGCCTGAAATATTCCGCCGCGCGGTCCTTAAAGATCCGCTGCGAATGAAGGCCCTACAGAAGGGTCTTTCGCAGCTATGCGAGGAAGGCGCCACCCAGCTGTTCAAACCGCTGCGCAACAATGATTTGATCTTGGGCGCCATCGGTCAGCTGCAGTTCGAGGTCGTCGCGTTTCGCCTGCAGGACGAATACAGCGTGCAGTGCGTGTTCGAACCCATCAACGTGGCCGTCGCGCGCTGGGTGAACATCAAGGAGGACAAGCGGCTGCGCGAGTTTCGCGAAAAGGCCCACGACAATCTGGCGATCGATCACGCAGGCGAACTGGTGTATCTCGCGCCCACGCGGGTGAATCTCGGATTGACCGAGGAGCGTTGGCCGGAGATCGCCTTTCTCAAGACGCGTGAAAATCTCGCCGCCTAAAGTAGCCGTGCCCCCTAAACCGGTACGCACCCTAGACGCGAGGTGGCGCTTTAGGCCGAAATGCGCGAACCGCGGATTCGAACTGTTTGAGCGTGATGTGCGTGGGCGCCGCGGCATAGCGCAGCATCGAATAGTGCCGACATAGCGCGCTGACCGCCGCGCCGAGATCCGGACGTTGCTCCGCAATGCGAATGGCATAGGCTTCCGCGCCCTCATGAGGCTTTCGGGAAATGCCCACGGCAGCGAGTCTGCCGCACATGCGTGCATAGACGTACAGCACTCGTTCTTTGGGTGCTGCGTCGAGTTCCCGTCGCACCTGCCAGGTGAGCCAGCACAATCCGAGAGTCAGCGCAGCCGCCAGGACCACCACCAGCTTTTGACCGTCCGGTTCCGGGATGCGCAGCAATTCGAGCAATTGCTGCTGTGAGTCGTGATTGTAGAGCAATATGCGCTCGCGCCAGAGTTGGCGCACGGCGTCGAGACGCAGCCTTGCGTCGGCGAACCAGGCAGTGCGGCGTTGCCATCGACTGACCAGGGGTTCGTCCGCACTCGCCGCGTCGGCGAGTCCGTGTTCCACTCGCTCGGGCGCGATCACCGAGGTGGGATCGACCCGCATCCAGCCGCGTCCCTCGATCCAAACCTCGTTCCACGCATGTGCATCGCTTTGACGCAGAATCCAATAATCGCCAAAGCGATTGAACGTGCCTCCTTGATAGCCGGTTACCACGCGGGTCGGAATTCCGGCGGCGCGCATCAGAACGGCAAACGCCGAGGCATAGTGCTCGCAAAAGCCGCGCTTGGTATCGAACAGAAATTCATCGACGGCGTCGCCGGATAACTTAGGCGGCGTCAGCGTGTAGTAAAACGCCTGTCGAGTGAACATTCTGAGAACGGTTTGCACGTAGTCCAGGTCGTCCGGATGGGCACCGCGCATCGATTGCGCCAGTTCCAGGGTGCGCGGGTTGCGCTTGGGCGGCAGTCGGGTATCGCGACGGCGCGAGGCCGCGCTCAACGGTTCGGCAGAGGACACTTGAGTGTGTGAAGTGACGGCGACGTCGATCGGGCGCGATACGGGTTCGCGCTGTACCAGCGTGTAGTCACCGGTGAGGACGCCGTCCTGCAAGTCCCAGTGCGAAGGCCAATCGAGCGCGAAGATCCAGTTGTGCCGATTCGGTTCCAAACTTATCGTGTAGCGATAGGCCGTTCCGTGTGCTTGCAATGCAGCGCCTGTGAACGGCATGGAAAAGGACCTCCGCCAGGTGCGGCCGTCGAAATCGTGCATCACGGGACCGCGCCAATAACGCTCTTGCGGCGGCGGCGCCGCTGCCGCGAAACGCACGCGAAATGCCACTTCATCGGATAAGGCGAGCTGATCGATGTCGCCGGGACTCATGGTGTCGCTCAAGCCAGACCCTGCGGTTTCGCCGTCCGGGGGCATGTGCCAGAGGGGCCCCGAGAACCGCGGAAACAACAGCCAGAGTGCAAGGGCAATCGGCAGGGCTTGAATCAAGATCCGTCCGGCGTATCGCAAACTGCGGCTCCAGGCGGGAGCGGGCCGGGTGGCGGTGAGGCGCAGCAACGTGCCCGTGGTCAGCCAGCATACGGCAATGAGATACGCGAGCAGCCAAAAGGAATCGCCTTCGAGCAGCGCGGAAGTGCCGACGAAATAAACGATCAAGGTGATGATGTAGATGTCGCGCTGGGTGTCGGTTTCCAGCAATTTGAGCCCCGCCATCAAAGCCAGCAACGCGGTGCCGGCGGTCAGACCGTTGAACGTGTGGAACTGCACGAACAGCAGTGCGATGGCCGCGGCCGACACCAATAAGCGCAGCGCGCGAGGCGGCGGCGGGCGGCCGTGGCGCGCCAAGATCAAGCGAATCGCGCCGGAGAGGACCACTGTGACGAGCACCCAGACGGGAAGGGAGGCGATGTGGGCGGCCAATGACAACGCCAGACAGCCCGAAATCCCCAACAAATCTTCGTAAGAAACTTTGGCGCCCGGCCCCCGGTGAGTTCTTGCGACGGCCTTGTCCGCACTCTTCACGAGGGGACGATCCCATGGGCTGCTAGGGCGCGCAGGCATGCAAGCCGATGCACTGCGCCGCGGCCCGGCCTGAGCTCTTGACCTGGAATTCGCAGACCGTAGGGCCGCTGCGCAACCTCGCTCTGCAGCACCCAGAGGCACAGTTGCGACAGGCGCGCTTCAGTGTCCAGGCCGCCCAGCGACGACCAATCCAACCATTCGGGCTGCGCGGCCAGGCTGGTATAGCTGCGCACCGCCGCCTCGCCGCCGCGCGCCAGTACTTTCCACGCCATGTGTTTCAACGGCACACCCGGCTCGTAAGAGCGTAACCCCGAGAAATCCTCATCGCCGCGCGTTTCTGAGCGGCGCACCGACCCTTCGCCGTCGGCGGAGGGCAAAGTTCGCGTGCCCGCTGGGGCAGGCGCCACATGCACGATCAGCCCCCCTTGCACATAGGTCCACGCGTGAAACCAGCCGAAGGGATAGCGCGTCCGCAACTCGAACTGGGCGATGCGTGTGATTCCGCGGGTGTGCACCGGCACGTTCACCGCAACCGACGCAGCGGACCGTGCGGCGACACTGCGCGTAGCGGTGGCCGATCGGCAGAGAATTTCCACGTCGCGGCGGTCCACGTTCGAATCATTCTGCAAGACGAACTCGAAATTCGCCTCGAGACCGGCGAATGCAACGATTTCCGTGGCCACGTCCACTTGCAGGCCCAGCAGATTGCGATTGCAGTGATGCATGGTGACCAGCGCGATGCTCACCATCAAAAAAGCAAAAGCCAGTGCGAGATTGCTGTTGTAGTTGAGCCCGGCTATCAGCATGGCAACCAGCATCAGGGCCAACATGATGCCGAAGCGCGTCGGCACGATGTATATGCGGCGTCGCCCGATTTTGGTCGGCAGAGAATCCAGCCCGTGGATACGCGCTGCGCGGGCGCGTATCTTGTCGAGGACTGCGTGACGCAAAGTGCTCAGGGGCGCGATGCTCAAGGGATGGGGACGGCCTCGAGCAGCCGCGTCACCGCGGCGGGGCTGCTGTCCCTCTGGCGCACGCGATGTTCGACGACCGCCGCAAAAACCGCTTGCACGTGCTCGGGGATCACGGCATTGCGGCCGGCAATCAACGCCCATGCGCGTGCGGCCCGCAACAGTCCGATCGCCGCGCGCGGCGACAAACCGAGGTTCAATTCCGATGCGTGGCGGGTGTGGGCCACCAGAGCCTGCACATAGTCGAGTAATGCAGGGGCCACATGCACCTCGAGGACGCTTTGTTGCAGGCGCAGCAGGTTCTCGACTGATACCACCGCGGCCAAGGAATTCACCAAGTCGCGTCGATCGATGCCACTCAGCAGCTCGCGCTCCGCGGTGGCCGCGGGATAGCCGAGGTGCACTTTCATCAAGAACCGATCCAACTGCGACTCGGGCAGCGGGAAGGTGCCGACCTGGTCCTGCGGATTCTGCGTTGCAATGACGAAAAAAGGTTCTGGCAGCGCCATAGACTGTCCGTCGAGGGTGACCTGATGTTCTTCCATCGCCTCGAGCAAGGCGCTCTGCGCTTTGGGTGAGGCGCGGTTGATTTCATCGGCCAACACCAACTGTGCAAAAATGGGCCCGCGTTGGAACCTGAATTTTCCGGTCTCCCGGTCGTAAATCGATACACCCAGGACGTCGGCGGGAAGCAGATCGCTGGTGAATTGCACTCGTTGGAAGGATAATCCCAGTGTCTTGGCGATGGCGTGCGCCAGAGTCGTTTTCCCCACTCCGGGAATGTCTTCGATCAACAAGTGGCCGCGCGCAAGCAAGCAAGCAAGGCAGAGTTTGATCTGCGACTCCTTGCCCAGGATCACCCGATTGATCTGCGCGAGTACCGCTGCGATGTGGACCCGCACATCGTTCATTGAGAGTGCAGCGCCGTCACCCTTGCTGTCTGGGCGGCCAACTGACCGAGTTCGAGGCGCAATTCAGCGAGCCGGGACTGGTCCTTGGCAATGACCTCGGGGGGCGCGTTTTTGACGAATTCCCAGTTGCCCAGCTTACTCTGCGTCTTGTGCAGATCGGCTTGCGCCTTGCGCAGCCGCTTCGCCAGGCGGTCAAGCTCGGCCACCGGATCGATCAAACCGGCCATGGGCACCAAGATTTCCAATGTGCCGAGCAGTGCAACGGCAGAAATCGGCGCAGCTTGCGCGGGCGTCAATATTTGTGGATTCTCGATCCCGGCGAGGCGCACTAAATAGGGCAGATTCCGCTCCAAATACTCGGTATCCCGACTCTCGGCATTTTGCAGCAGCACTTGCAGCTTGCGGCTCGGAGCGATGTCCATTTCGCCGCGTATCTGCCGCACGCCTTCGATGAAGGCCATGACCCAGCGCATCTCGGGCTCCGCGGCGGGATCCCACGGCACCGAGTCGCGGCTGGGGTACTCAGCCCGCATGATGGTATCGCCCGCCACGCCGGCGCTCGGCCGCACGCGCTGCCAAATTTCCTCGGTGATGAAGGGTGCGAGCGGATGCAGCGCGCGCAGCAGCACCTCGAGAGTACTGATCAGGGTGAAGCGCGTACCGCGCTTCGCCGCTTCGCTGGCCGTCGCCGATTGCAGCACGGCTTTGGCGAGTTCCAAATACCAATCGCAGAATTCGTGCCAGGTAAATTCGTACAGCGCGTTGGCGACATTGTCGAGGCGGTACTCGGCAAACCCGGATTCGATGCGCGCGAGCATGGCCGCCAAGCGCGAGCGAATCCAGCGGTCCGCCAGGCTGAATTGCGCATCCTTGGAATCCCGCGCCTGACCCTCGACATTCATCAATACATAGCGCGCCGCATTCCACAGCTTGTTACAAAAATTTCTATACTCCTCGACACGCGCCATGTCGAAGCGCAAGTCCCGGCTTTGAGTGGCGAGCCTGGCGAAGCACAGGCGCAGCGCATCCGTGCCGAATGCCGCGATGCCTTGCGGAAATTGCTTGCGCGTTGCCTTCTCAATGGCGGGTTTCATCTGCGGCTGCATCAGGCCACCGGTGCGCTTCAAGAGCAGTGCATCGAGTCCGATGCCATCGACGATGTCGAGCGGATCGATGACATTACCCTTGGACTTGGACATTTTTTGACCATCATGGTCGCGGATCAAACCGTGCACGTACACTTCGCGAAACGGCACCTTTCCGGTAAATTTCAAGCCCATCATGATCATGCGGGCGACCCAGAAGAAGATGATGTCGAATCCCGTGACCAGCACCGAGGTCGGATAGTAGGTTTGCAGGTCGCGCGTGCTGTCGGGCCAACCCTGGGTGGAGAACGGCCACAGAGCCGACGAAAACCAGGTATCGAGCACATCGTCGTCCTGACGCAAGGGGGTGGCCGCGGCGATGCCGTGAATTGCTCGTGCCTCCGCCTCGGAGCGCGCAACGTACCAGCGGCCATCCGGGTCATACCACGCCGGTATGCGATGTCCCCACCACAATTGGCGGCTGATGCACCAATCCTTGATTTTATGCATCCATTCGAAGTAAACGCCCGACCAACTCTCGGGGATGAAGCGGATGTGTCCCGCTTCCACGGCGTGGATGGCGGGCGAGGCCAGCGGCTTGATGTCCACGAACCATTGATCGGTGAGCAGGGGCTCCAAAACGGCATTGCTGCGATCGCCGCGCGGCACGCTCAGCTTGTGCGATTCAACATGGTCGAGAAGCCCGAGCGCCTCGAGATCGGCGAGGACGCGTGTCCGTGCAACCGCGCGGTCGAGGCCCCGATAAGCGGCAGGCACTTGGCCATTGAGCGTTGCGTCGGGGTTCATGATATTGAGCAGCGGCAGACCATGGCGCTGGCCGACTTCATAGTCGTTGAAATCGTGGGCCGGCGTGATTTTAACGCAGCCGCTGCCGAATGCGGGATCGACATAAGCGTCGCCGATGATGGGTATTTCGCGTGCCGTGAGAGGCAAGTGCAGTCGGCTGCCGATCAAATGCCGATAGCGCTCGTCGTCCGGATGCACGGCGACTGCCGCATCTCCCAGCAAGGTCTCCGGGCGCGTGGTTGCCACGGTGAGAAAACCACTGCCGTCGCTCATGGGATAGCGCAAATGCCACATGCTTCCGGTCTCCTCTGCGGAGATCACTTCCAAATCGGACAACGCCGTCTTGAGCACCGGGTCCCAGTTCACCAAGCGCTTGCCGCGATAAATCAGCCCCTCCTGGTGTAGGCGCACGAAGACTTCGGTGACAGCGCGCGACAGAGCGGGATCCATGGTGAATCGGTCGCGCTGCCAATCGACGGACGCGCCGAGCCGGCGCATTTGGTTGGCAATCTGGCCGCCAGACTTATCCTTCCATTGCCAGATCTTGTCGATGAAGACATCGCGGCCCAGCTCGAGGCGACTCTGTCCCAAGGCGTTGAGCTGCCGCTCGACCACCATTTGCGTGGCGATTCCGGCATGATCCGTTCCCGGCTGCCACAGCGTATCGAAACCGCGCATACGCCGATAACGGATGAGCGCGTCCATGATGGTGTCTTGGAAGGCGTGGCCCATGTGCAAAGTGCCGGTAACATTGGGCGGTGGAATCACGATGGAATACGCAGGGCCCCGGCCGCCGGCTGCGAAGTAACCAGAGGCTTCCCATTGCGCGTAAACGCGCGATTCGATGTCGGCGGGGGAAAAGGCTTTATCCATTATGTTCGGGGGGCTGTCCCCGTAGCACGGCATGCTCGCGCAAGATTCGATCCACCAACTCGGGAAGCTGGGCGCGCAGGCGGTCGAACACGCACTCGAATAGCGTCGCCTCGATGTCCTTGGCGGCTTGGTGCAACAGGGAGTCGGCCAACTCCAGGGTCTCGGTCAATATTGCGGCATGTAAAGCCTTGGCGTCGAACGCGGGGATGGGCGCGGCGTTCTGTTCGACCTCCTTGGTAAGAATCGGAATATCGCGAGGGTCATGGGGTCCGGAGTGCATGGCAGAATCAGACGTCCGCCGTCTCATCCAACCGGTGGGTTTCCGGTAGGATCTTGCGGTCGCGGTACGACTTGAAGCGTTCCCGGCCCAGGCGCCGACGCTCCTCATCGGCATCGACGATCTCGGCGATGCGCGGATATCGTTCCCAATCCGCGGGAAGCCCACGGCAGAGGTTCACCAGCAAATCGGCGTCGACCGCCGTTGTCGGTTCCACGATGAGATGCACGGGGGTCGCCGCGTCCGGCGAGCGCTCATCAGTACACAGCTTGTGCGGCACGAAGGAGCGTTCGTTGAAAGCCCACAGCAATTCGTCCAGCGCCTGCGCGTCGGCAAGCGTGTCATTGACAATGACTATGCGCAGATCGCGAAGGTAGGCCTTTTCGACCAGGCGGCAAGCAAAAGTCCAGCGCTGTCCAGCAGCGGCACTTTTTAAAATATAAAAGTCGACTCGCTCGGTCATGACGCCCGGGCGCGATGCAGCAAAAAATCGACGAGCAGGGGAATGGGTCGGCCGGTACTGCCTTTTTGCGCGCCGCTGAGCCACGCCGTCCCCGCCACATCGAGATGCGCCCACCGCAGGTCCTTGGCGAATTTCCAGAGGAAGGAGGCCGCGGTGCTGGCGCCGCCCTCACGTCCGCCGACATTGGCGATATCCGCGAAATTACTCTTCAGCTGCTCGGCATACTCCTCGCCGATGGGCAGACGCCAGGCTCGGTCGTCGGCACGCTGGCCCGCAGATGACAACTCGGCCGCTAGAGATTCGTCATTGCTCATCAAGCCGCTGAAATGGTTGCCGAGTGCGACGATGCACGCACCGGTGAGGGTAGCCACGTCGACCACCGCCGCGGGCTTGAAGCGTCGGGAGTAGGTGATCGCATCGCAAAGGATCAAGCGTCCTTCTGCATCCGTGTTGAGAATTTCCACGGTCTGTCCCGACATGGTCGTCACGATGTCCGCAGGCTTGACGGCGGCGCCGCTCGGCATGTTTTCGCAGGCTGCGACGATGACGACGAGATTGATGGGAAGTTTCAATTCCACGACGGCGCGCAGCGTTCCGATGACGGCCGCGCCGCCGCTCATGTCGAACTTCATTTCGTCCATGGCGCCGGGGTCTTTCAGCGATATGCCGCCGGAATCGAAGGTGACGCCTTTTCCGACCAGACAGACCGGGGCTGCGTCTTTTTTGCCGCCGCGGTATTCACACACGATCAGGCGGGGAGGTTCAACCGAGCCTTGGGTCACCGCGAGGAACGCGCCCATCTTCAGGGCCTTGATGGCTTTTTCATCCAGCACTTGAGTTTTGATGCCGGGGAAATCTTTGGCCAAGGCGAGCGCGCGAGTTCCCAAGTAGGTGGGAGTGCAAATATTCGGCGGCAAGTTCGCCAAATCGCGCGACAGGGCCATGCCGCTGCCCACGGCTGCGCCGATCCGCAATCCCAGCGCGGCCGCCTTGCAGCCGCGCGCATCGGCCACGGCGACCATGACGCTGGACAGCCGTTGCTTCTCGGGCTTCGATACGCTTTTCAAATCCGGAATCCTGTAGAGCTGAGCGCAGAACATTTCCGCGACGCTGCGCGCACGATATTGCATGTCGAGATCGGCGACTTTTTCCAGGGCGAGATATACGACCGCATCGCTGCTGCCGGTTTTCCCCAAAGCGCGTGCGGTCGATTGCAAGGCCTTGCGGTACTGCTTGCGGCCGAAGAGCGCCCGGGATCCGAGGCCGATCAACATCACCCGCTCGGCCGCGGCGCCTTGCGGAGCCGGGAGCAGCAGCACATCGCCGAGCTTTCCGCCGAAATCACCGCTTTTGTGCAATTTTCCGATCAGTCCACCCAACTGGGTGTCGATCTGACGGGCGGCGATGCCCAAATCCCCATCCTCGTAAATGCCAACCACGCCGCAGCCTGCACCCTTGCGCGCTCTCGCATCGATGATTGCCTTGAATTCCATGTCCCAAACTCCTTTTGTCTCAAGTATCGCCGCCCAAGGGGTATGCAAATAGTTTACTAGATTTATTGCGAAGGCTCTAAGCTCGACGCCATGAAATGGACGGTGCAAAGATACGTGCTGCGCGAAGTGGCGCAGACCTGGCTTGCCGTGACCGGCGTCTTGGTGGCGATTCTGGTCTCGAATCAACTGTCCAGGGTGCTGGGCCAGGCTGCAGACAATCAATACGGCCGGCGCGTGGTGTTTGATTTGATTGCGTTGGGCGCGGTCATGAATCTCTCGGTGATCGTGCCGGTTGGCCTATTGCTTGCCGTCGTGCTGACCTTGGGGCGCATGTACCATGATAGCGAAATGGCCGCGCTGCAAGCCTGCGGTTTCGGACCAGGGCGTTTATTGGCGCCGTTGTCGTGTTTTGCCGCCGCGATCGCCGTAGGACTCGCCTGGCTGGTGTTTTTCCAGGTGCCTCGGGCCGACCAACAGGCACAATTACTGCGCCAATCGGCGCTCAAAGAAGCGCAATTCGGCCAGCTCGATGCCGGCCGATTTCGTTCCTTCAGCGGCGGAGATGCAGTCTTTTACGCGGAACGGGTCGATCAGGATGGCGTGTTGCACAATGTTTTCGTGCAGCGCGAGTCGGCGGGGCGCATCGAGGTGGCGCTTGCCGCGACCGCCACCTACTCCAAGGCGTCCGCCAACGGCGTGCATCTGGTGACGCTTTTCGACGGACGCCGCTATGAAGGGGTGCCGGGGCGCGATGACTTCCGGGTCATCGAATTCCGCGAACACGGGATTCCCATCTCCACGCCCGCCGATGCATTCGCGACCAAAGATCCGGACACCAAGCCGACGCGGGAGTTGTTGGGCTCGAGCGATCCGTCCGATGTAGCGCAGTTGCAATTCAGGGCATCTACGCCACTTATGGCGCTTGTGCTGACGCTGGTCGCCGTGCCCTTGAGCCGGTTGCGGCCGCGCCAAGGCAGATATGCACGAGTCGGCTTCGCCATCGTCGTCTATTTCGTCTATTCAAATTTGTTGTCCGCCGCGAAAGTCTGGCTGGAGAAGGGTGTATTGCCTGCCGCGATGGGCGTTTGGTGGGTGCATGTGCTCGCCCTGGCCTTGGGACTTTACCTCGTCAGCCGTGAAGCGAGGAACCCATGAACATTCTCGACCGATATTTGTATCGCACGGTCTTGGTCTATGCATCCATGGCCATGGCCGTCCTGCTGACCTTGGGCGCCCTGTTCTTGTTCATCAGTGAGCAAAGCGACATCGGCGTGGGCAGCTACAGCGCGGGTGAGGCGTTTTTATACACCCTGTTCAATCTGCCGCAACAGGCGTTCGAACTATTTCCCATCGGCGCAATGATCGGTGCGTTGATGGGTCTCGGCAATCTGGCGTCGGGCAGCGAACTGGTCGTGACACGCGCATCGGGGATCTCGGTGTGGCGCATCGCTTGGCCGGTGGGTCTCGCGGGATTGACCATGGCTGTGGCCATGTACGGCATCGGCGAATATGCGGCGCCCCCCTTGGCGCAATTCGCCAAACGCGAGAAGACTACCGATAAATTGGCCGACGTGAGTTTCGCGGGTTCGAGTAGCGCGTGGGTAAAGGACGGCAACATCATTTTGCGGGTGCAGACGGGCGAGGTCGATCAGGCATTCGGCGGCGTCTCCCTGTTCCAATTGGACGGCGCCACCCGCTTGCGCTCGATTCAGCGGGCGGAGCGGATATCCGTCGCGGACCCCGGCCGCTGGAACCTGCACAATGTGGCGACCTCGCACTTCGGACCCGATCGCATCGATAGCGATACCGTTCCTGAGACGACGATGCTATCCACCGTCAATCCGGAATTCCTCGGTTTGGCTGCCACCGATCCGCAACTATTGACTCTGCGGGGGCTGGCTTCCTTCATCGATCACTTGCGCCGCAATAGTCTGGATGCGGCGCCATATGAAATCGGCTATTGGTCGCGAATCGCGCGATTGTTCGCGGTGATCGTGGTCACGCTGTTGGCGTTGCCCTTCGTTTTTGGACCCTTGCGCACCACCGGCGCAGGCACGCGGACCGTGATCGGCGTGATGCTCGGCGTCGTATTTTTTCTCATCACGCGTACCATCGAAAACGGCGGTCAACTTTTCGGCCTCAATCCCGCACTGGTGGGTTGGTTGCCGACGGCCGCGATTGGCCTCTGTACGTTTATCGCCATATCGAGGACCCGATAGTTCAATTCTCGAGATGCACGACTCGGGTTTTCGACAGCCTGTCGTGGATTGCCAGATGCTCGGGATCGGCGTAAAGCCAGAGGACACCGAGGGCCGCGGGTGCCCAGGCGAAAAAGCCATAGACCAGGCGAAGCACCACGCGCCCGGCGGTCAGCGTGTTGCCGACATCGGACACCGCGCGAAGATGCCACGCACGCATCCCTAAGGTTTGGCCACTGCGCAGCCAATTGATGAGGTAGTAGCCGGCGATCAACGCGAGCAGACCTGCGCGATAGACATAAGCCCACAGGCCCGCCGTTTGCGGCTCAATCGCCGCTTTGTGGTTGAGAAATACCGCTCCCGACGTGAAGATCAGCAGAAGAGCCGCTATGAGTACGCTG
Organism: Pseudomonadota bacterium; assembly: GCA_030775625.1. Lineage (GTDB taxonomy): Bacteria > Pseudomonadota > Gammaproteobacteria > Steroidobacterales > Steroidobacteraceae > Bog-1198. Next base: position 12,418 of record JALYIW010000055.1, read on the forward strand.
TCGTAGAGCAGTGCAGCCAGTCTGCGACCGAAACCGGCGCTGTGGCCGCTCCTCACGAGTGCGGCGCGGGCAGCGCCTTTTTAGCCGGTGCCGGCAGGGGAGAAACCGCGGGTGCGGATTTTTTCGCCGCGGACGGCAGATCCTTGGGCATCAGCAATTGCTCGAGCGGGCGAAAAATTGCGTCGTAGCGATAGCCGGTCAACTCGAACGCTCGGCCGGTCGCCTTCGAGTTCAAAGCAGCGTCCTTGCTCGACTCGATTCGAACCCAGTGCCTGTCGCCGCTGACCGCACCGGTCAGCGTGACGACGCTGCCGTCGGACATAGTCACCGCCGCCACCGTGGGCTTGCCGAAATCGATGCTCGAGGCGGCGGCCACGTCTTCGGCAGTTATTGCGCCATAGGCCGTGGGGGAGGGCGCCAATGCCGTGGCATCCGCCGGCTTGCGGCCCGCCGGTACGCCGTCGAGTAGGAACGGGGCGCTGCCTGGACCGCTGCGGTGAACGATGTAGGCAGGTCCGCCAGCCGGCTTGACCTCGATGCTCTGAATGTTGGCCGCCGCGAGGTCGGTCAGGCGGTTATCGATCCAATAACGCGGTTCGGCCTCAAATACTATCGCGGGTTCGATGCTATAGCTCTGGTTCTCGCCGCCGCGCCGCGCAAAGTTGCCATCGCCCACCGGCTTGCCGACGATCACGGCGTGTGAACCGTTCGCGACAATGATGTCTATTTCGCTGCCGGCCGCGCCCGCGGATGCAGGATCCTCGACGCCGATGATGGGAAAACTTGCCGGATTCGCGGTTTTTTCTTCGACGATCTTGGCATCATTCAATGCCAGCAGCAATTTGCGCAGCTTGGTAATGTCGGCCGGATAATCTGCCCGCTGCTTCACGGTCCATTGATCCGCGTGCTTTTGCACGGTCACCGTCGGAGTCAGCCCGCCCTTGCGAATGCTCAATTCGGAAACGCCATTCATCTCCCGCGCGAGATAAGGGAGAAACGCCGTACCCTTGGGGTCCCGCGGCAGACTGCGTTGGGTGCTCAAGTACAGAGCGGCGGATATGGCAAGCACCGCGGCAGTGAGCAAGCAGACGAAACGTCGCGAGTTCACGTGACGCTCGCGACCGCGGTTCTGCGTCGGCGGCGCACCCCTAGAATGATTACGCCGGCGATTGCGACCAGTAGCGGGGCGACCGCGATGTTGATGATTTTCAACCACGAGTTCAGCTGATTGATGTCGACATCGAGACCCCGCTCAGTCTCGCGCAGTTCTTTGCGGATACGGGCCTTCTCGGCAACGAAGCGCTTTAATTCCATTTCCTGCTCCGGCGAGAGCATGAGCGAGGCCTGATCGTTGCGCTTTGCCTGAAGTTCGGTCAACCTGCTTTCGGTCTGCTGCAGTTGCCGCTGGAGTTCCAATGCCTTACCGCGCAGGCGATCGTCCGCCAAACGCCTGAGCGCCTCCACTCGCTCGAAGGGGCGCGAGAACGTCGCGCGGCTGCGAATGCTGATCAGGGCGCTGCTGCCGCTCAGATTATCGAGGATGTTCGCAATCAAGTCGCCGTTGTTCGCGAATGCTTGGGCGACGCGTTGGCCGAGCAATTCGCGGGTCTGTACCCACATGTAGTCCATCAGCAAGTCAGTGTCGGCGATGATCACGATATTGGCGGGCGCGGTCGAATTGGCCAGGTGAGCGAGCGGTGGACCGGTGGCCGGCTTTTGATCGGACGGGCGTCCTTGGGGAAATGCCGACTCGACGGGACCGGTGACGCGCGCCGCCAAAGCGTAGCGAATGCCGGTGGGCTTGAAGCCATCGCGTAAGGTGGCCGGATCGGTAAGCGCATTGAATCGCTGTGCCGGAATCGGGGCGGCGCCGGCGGAACTCAGCAACAAAGGTTCGAAGTTGGTCTTGGCCCCGGGTTTTGCGGCCAAAAATCCGACTGTTGCGAGATTGAGCTTATCGAGAGACGCCGTCACGACGTCCTTCTGGGCCATATCGGCACGGGCCAGTCCCAAGATGCCGATGTGTCGAATAGGCGGCGACTGTAAGGAAGTGCGGACTTCGAGTCCCCGCTGCAAGTCGCCGATGACCTTGGTGGGATCGTAGACAACGCCCCACGCGCCAAGCAGCGGTGCGAGATCGGATGCATGATTGGCCATCGCTCCCGCCAAAGGATTGGATGGATCCTGACCGCTGCTGTCGGCGCCCGAATTCGGATCTACGAACAGCAGCATTCTGCCGCCGCGCATCACGAATTGATCGATGGCGTACAGGGTTTTTTGCGACAATTCCTTGGGGTGAACCAGCATCAAAACGTCCACGTCTTTGTCGAGATGATCGACGTCGGCGGTCAGCGAACGCACTGTGAACAGTTCCTGAAGTTGGCTGACGATGGGCCAGGGCTCGCCCACCTGGCCTGTCATGGGATTTAATTGTCCCTGCAGCGGCAAGGTGCTCATGAGGCCGATGACCGGTTTTTTCGGGGTGGCCAGTTGATTGATGAGCTTCACCACGTCGTATTCCAAAAATTCTTCGCGGTCGGTTTGAAAGTTCGGGATGGATGCGCGGCCGTCCGTGGAATTGCTGCCGCTCAATCCAAAATACAAGGGCTCGGCGCCGCCATTGGAGAGTGACGACAGTCCGGCTTCCGCGGCGTGATCCTCGTCCTCGGAGAAAGCTTGCGGGTCGATCGCGCGCAGGCGGATCTTGCCGCCGGAGCGCGCGGACAATTCCTCCAGAAACTCGCGCACCCGCGTCGCGTAGGGCATGATCAGCGGCGCTTGTTTGGCGGCCGCGTCGCGCGAAAAATAGAAGTACAAATTGACGGGTTCTTTCAGATCGTCCAGTACCTGTCGAGTACCGGGGCTCAAGGTATAGAGTCGGCTCTGGGTCAGATCCAGGCGCATTCCGCGCAGACCGACGTTCGACAGCATGACGACGGCCAGAAACAACACGGCGAGGGCAATCAGTCCGCCGACCCCATAACCGAGTTTTTGCCAACGATTACCGGTCACTTATTCCGCCTTTTTCATGTCGAGCACCAGGGCGGTGGCGGTCAACCAAAAACCGATCAATGCGCCAAAATACACGAGATCGCGCAAATCGATCACGCCCTTGGAAATCGCTTCGAAGTGGCTAAAAAAACTCAGCGACGCGATGGCGTCGACAATCGATTGCGGCAGGACTCCGCGCACGAAATCCAGCACCAGAGGGAATCCCGCCAACAGGAATACGAAGCCGACGAGAGCAGCCGTAATGAAAGCCACGACTTGATTGCGAGTGGCCGCGGATAGGCACATGCCGATGGACAAAAACCCGCCGGCCATCAAGAAGCTGCCGAGGTAGGCGGCCACGATGGCGCCGTTATCGGGGTGTCCGAGATAGTTGACGGTGATCCAAATCGGAAAGGTGAGCAGCAAAGCGATGCCGGCGAAGCACCAGGCGGCGAGAAATTTCCCCAGCACCGCCTGCCACAGAGTGATGGGCAGGGTCATGAGCAATTCGATGCTGCCGCTGTTGCGCTCTTCGGCCCACAGCCGCATGGAAATCGCGGGAATCAGCACGAGATAGAGCCATGGATGCCAGCGAAAAAAAGGCTGTAGATCGGCTTGCCCGCGCTCGAAGAAACCGCCGACCTGGAAGGTAAAAACTCCCGCCAAGACCAAGAAGATCACGATGAAAACATAGGCCAAGGGGGTCGCGAAGTAGCTGTGCAGTTCTCGGCGAAAAACCACCGTCATCTTGCTCATGCGTCGAGCCCCGGTGCGGCGCCGATCGATGCCCGGCCCGCGTTTTGCGTCAAGGAGCGGAAAACTTCATCGAGACGCCCGGCCTCCAGATGCAGTTCGGGTACGGCCCAGTTATTTTTGACGATGATTCCGCTTACCGCGGTCAGTGCGTTGGCCCCCGGTCGCGGTATGGCCGTCAGCCTGAGTTCGCGCCCGTCCGATTCCACAGCGGCGACTTCGGGCAGGGCGGCCAATTCACGAACCGCCGCCGCCAGCTCATCGGCATTGTCAAAACGCAGACTCACCGCATGATGGTATTTGGACCGCGCTTCCAGAGCGCTCGGGGTTTCGTCCGCGACGATGCGGCCGTCGGCGATGATGATGGCGCGAGTGCAAACCTCGTGGACTTCTTCGAGGATATGAGTCGAAACGATCACCAGTTTGTCCTTGCTCAACTCGTTGATGAGACGGCGTACCTCGTGCTTTTGATTCGGGTCGAGTCCGTCGGTCGGTTCATCCAAGATCAAAACCTGGGGGTCGTGAATCAATGCCTGGGCCAGTCCCACCCGTCGGCGAAATCCCTTGGAAAGGGTCTCGACGACTTGTTCGATGACCGGCGCCAGTCCAAGACGGTCGACGACGATTCCGCGCCTTTGGCGGCGCCGCTCGCCGGTCAGGCCACGCACGTCCGCGACGAAATCCAGAAATTCTGCCACCGTCATCTCGCCGTAACTCGGGGCGCCCTCCGGCAGATATCCCATGCAGGACTTGGCGGCGACCGGCGCTCTTTCGATGTCATATCCGCAAACCGAGACTTGTCCCGCGGACGGTGAGATGAACCCCGCGATCATGCGCATGGTAGTGGATTTTCCTGCGCCATTGGCGCCGAGAAAACCCAGCACTTCGCCCGGACCGACCGAGAAGGACAGATCGTCGACCGCGAGTTTGTCGCCGTAGCGTTTGGATAGATGTTTGGTCGTGATCATGCGGGCCTTGGAGTTTTCAATTGCACCTGAGGTTCAATATTTCCATGCGACGAATCTAGCTGCCGTGTGCACCGCTGGCCTTCTGATCGATGGCCGCCCTATTTTCTTTGAGTATTCGCCGCACTTCCGGCAAAGGCGGCCGATCCGCCATGCGCGCGACGAGTTCCGGCAACTCGTACCACTTGCGGCCCCATTGCACCAATCGCACCGCATCGGCAATGACCTGGTCGCGTGCCGCATCGGAAGCGCGGGCCGCCGGCGGGTCCTCCACGGCCTCGCTCGTCAACGAGCGCTCGTTCTGCGCGGCGGCCAGCGGAATGAAACGTTCGATGTGTTGCGACCCCATGAGATTGGCGAGGAAGGCCATCAATTCCAGCGAATCCGAAAATTGCGCGTCAGCCATTGCCATGCGCTCGGTGACTTGATTTCGCAAGCTGGTGATTTTCTGCTTCGCCAGATCGAGGATCCAGCGGGTCGGTCGCTGGTGTTCGACCCAGGGCTGGACCTTCCAATAACTATCATTGTCGAGCGAGGAATATTTGGCATGTAGCTCGAGACTTTCGAGCCATTTGTCCAGTAACTCCAGCAGGCGTTGATCGGCGGGTGTTGCCATGGTCTTTGCAGCTCCAGGCTGCACCCTAAACGAACCGCCGTCCGATGGCTAGCGGTACATCCGGACGAGGCCGCGCTAGACTGCCTGCCATGTGTGGAATAGCCGGTATTGTCGGACCGCGCGCTAGCGCGGAAATTGCGGTAAGCATGGCGCAACGCCTGCGGCACCGCGGCCCGGATGGGGACGGGGTCTGGAGCCTGCCCGGAGTGGCCCTCGCCCATCGCCGCCTCGCGATCTTGGACTTATCCGAGGGCGCTCACCAACCCATGGTGTTCGACTCACAAGTGCTGACCTATAACGGCGAAATCTACAACCATGAGCGCCTGCGGGCCGCCTTGCCTGGACCTTGGCATTCGACGGGCGACACCGAGGTACTGATTCATCTTCTGGCGCAGCAAGGGACTGCCTGCCTCGAGCGATTGGTGGGCATGTTCGCATTCGCCAGTTGGGATACGCGCGAGGAGCGCCTGCTGCTGGTCCGCGACCGGGTCGGCATCAAACCGCTGTATTATCAGATCCTGCCCGATGGCATTGCGTTTGCGTCCGAACTCAAGGCGCTGCTGGTGTTGGGTAAACCCGAGATCGACCGCAGCGCCGTGCGCGATTTCTTGTTCCATGGCTATATTCCCGCCCCCAAAACCATCTACCAGGGCATCGCTAAATTGCCCGCCGGCCACACGCTCACATGGCAGGCGGGGCGCGTGACCATCGAGCGTTATTGGCATCCCTCGACCAGGCTGATCACGCGAAGTCCGCAGGACACGGTCCAGGAATTCGATGCGTTGCTGCGCGAAGTCGTGCCGGCACACACCCTCGCCGACGTACCGGTCGGCGTGTTCTTGAGCGGCGGGATGGATTCGGCGCTCACCGCCTATTATTTGCACGCGCCCCGCACCTACACCTTGGCCTTCGAAGCGGGGGCGCGTTCGGAGGCGAGCGCCGCGCGCAGCGCCGCGGAGCATTTGCACACGGCCCACAGCGAGATGAGGGCGCCGCAAGCGGCCTTTGCATGGGCTCTTGACCGCATGCCGGCACTTTTCGATGAACCCTTCGGCGACAGCGCCGCATGGTCGAACTACTTGATTGCCGAATTCGCGCGCCGCGAAGTCACCGTCGCATTGAGCGGCGAGGGTGGCGATGAGATCTTCTGCGGTTACCCGCGGTATTGGTCGAAGATCGGTACCCGCTCCAGCCTTTTTAATCGCTCGCTCGCCCGCTACCTACCGCCGCTGTCGCGCTTCGCATCATCCATGCAGCGCCGTGCGTATGTGGGTTTGCCTGCCTTTGCGGCCGCACTCGGCGGTCTGACGGCGGCGCAGGTGGATTGCTTGCTGGCCCCGGGATGGCAAGAACCGGGCTACGATTATCTGTGGTTCTACCGACGATTCTGGCGCGAGGACTTGAGCCCTCTGACTCAACTGCGCTGGCTGGATTTGAACACCGATCTTGCCGAAGGATTGTTGACCAAGGTGGATAGGACCAGCATGGCGCATTCTCTGGAAGTTCGCCCGCCGCTGCTCGATCATCGCCTGGTGGAGTTCATGCTGAGCGTCGACCCCAATCTCCTGGTGGACCAGCAGCACCGCCGCGGCAAGCTATTGGTGCGCCAGTTGATGCAGGACCGGTTGCCTCGCGGCCACCTAGATCGGCCCAAATCCGGGTTTGGCCTGCCGGTGCACCGCTGGTTGAAGCGCAATCCGCAAATGATGCGCGAGGCGGTGCGGCGGCTGATGGATCGCGGCGTGCTGCGGCGTCCCGTGGACGGCGAATTTCGTCGCGCGTGGTCGCTGCTGGTGCTGGACCGCTGGTTCACCGCCTTTGACTGAAAGCAGCACCGAGCTCGCGGCGGGCGCGGTCAAAGCGCCGCGAATCATGTTCCTACCGGTCTCCGGTACCTACGGCATGGGCGAATACGCGCGTTCATTGGCCATCGCCCGCGCCGCCAGCAACCGCTGGCCCGGCGCAGTCATTCATTTCGTGTTGAGCCGGCGCGCGCCCTATGCCGCCGGCACGCCGTTTCCAAGCACGTTGCTGGATTCATCGCCGACGTTTCATTCCGCGGCGGTCATCGAGTGCTTGGAGAACTTCAAGCCCGACGTTGTGATTTTCGACAATGCGGGCCGCACCGCGCAGCTTCGGGCGGCGCGGCGCGTCGGCGCTAGGGTGGTTTACATCAGCGCCCGCGCGCGCCAGAGACGCAAGGCATTTCGCTGGCGCTGGATGCAATTGATGAATGAGCACTGGATTGCGTATCCGCGATTCATCGCCGGCCGGCTGCGATTGTTCGAACGCATCAAGCTTAAGGTACTGGGAGGACCTGTGGTGCGCTATCTCGACGTCATCTCCTCGCCGTCCGACCCAGCTGAGCGCGGCGCGATTTTTGCGCGCGTCGCTTGCGATCCCGAGACGTATGTGCTGGTAGTGCCGGGCGGCGGCACCGGACATCCCGGCGCCGGCGATGCGCTGCAAGTATTCATGGCCGCGGCGCGCGCGCTTGCAGAGCGCAGCGTGCCGACGGTATTCGTCGGGCCCGTGGCCGCGGACCAACAGACACCGCAGGGCGAGCCTGCGAAGTATTTGCACGCTCTTGGGCTCGTGCCCCAGGCAGAGTTGGCGGAACTCATGCGCTCAGCCAGGCTGGTGGTCGCCAACGGCGGCTCGACACTGCTGCAGGCCATCGCTTGCGGCCGGGCGTGCGTGGCGGTGCCCATCGCGCAAGACCAGGTCGAACGCACCCGCCGCTGCGCCGCCCTCGGAGTGGCGGTCGAGGCGGTGTGCGACGCCGCCGGCATCGTGAACGTCGCCGAGCATTTCTTACAGGATGAGCCGCAGCGCGCGGCGCTCGCTCGACGAGCCGCGAACTGTCGGCTCGCCGACGGCCTCGAGGTTGCCGTGCAAGCCTTGGATGGACTGACGTAAAGGGTTATTCATGCCGAACGCGGTGTTGTTGGGCTACGATCCGGAGCAGCCATCCTTCCGGCATCGCATGCGGAGCTTGATGGCGACGCTCGACTCCGCCGGTTGGCAAGTACGGGTGGAACGCTTTCCGAACGGCCGCTATGGATTGCGGACCTGGGAGCGGCGCGGTCTGTTGCGCTGGGCAGATGTGGCGGTCCTGCATCAGATCAAACTGAGCGGGCTCGAGGCCCGACTGTTCGCGTCTTTGTCCCGCGCCCGAGTCTTCGACGTCGATGACGCCATCTATGTGCGCAAGCCGCGGCGACTCGGCGATGCGGCCGACGAATCGGCTTGGCGCAAGCGCAAATTCGCCGCCACATGCCGGTGGGTGGATGTGGTCGCCGCCGGCAACGATGTCCTCGCCGGCGTCGCGCGCCGCTCGGCACCCGCCGTCACGATTCTTCCCACTTCGATCGACACCGCCGTCTACCAGCCCACCGTGGCCACGGCCGCCGATCCGCCCACGATCGCGTGGATCGGCAGTCCGGAGAATCTGGTTTACTTGGCAATGATACGCCCTGCGTTGGCGCGCCTGACGAGCCGTTATCCCGGGCTAAAATTGCGGGTGATCTGTTCGCAGTTTCCCGAATGGCCGGACGTCAACATCGAACCGGTGGTGTGGAGTTCGGCCACGGAAGCGCGTTCCCTCGCGACCGCTCATATCGGCATCATGCCCCTGACGGACGATGCGTGGGCTCGCGGCAAATGCGCGTTCAAACTGCTGCAATACATGGCTGCGGCCTTGCCCTGCGTGGCCTCGCCGGTCGGCGCGAATACCGAGGCCGTGATCGACGGAGTCAACGGCTTTCATGCGCGAACCATCGATGCGTGGGAGCGCAACTTAGGACTGCTGATCGAATCGCCGGAATTGCGGGCTCGCTTCGGCGCGAGCGGGTTGGCGCACGTCGAATCCCGCTATGCCATGCGAGTCTACCGGATTCGATATTTGGAATTACTGACGCGACTTGCCGCGCGCTAGCCGGTATCCTGTGCACGATGCAGGTCATGCATATCCATCAGATTCTGAATCACTACACCTCGCGCCAGGAGTTGGATCCGGGTTTTCTGGTCCTGGATAACTCCGGCAATGAGCGGCCCGACTGGTTCGAATATTGGCCGATGAGAAAATTCCTGCTCGCGGAGAACCTGGACGAGCACGCCTTTTACGGTTTCCTGTCGCCGAGGTTTCAACTCAAAACCAGCCTGAGCTCCGCCGCCGTGCGCGAATTCATCCTGGCCTGCGGCGCCGGCACCGACGTGATTCTGCTGAGTCCGAGCATTCACAACAGTGCGTGCTTTTTGAACGTATTCGAGCATGGGGACTCGGAACACCCTGGGCTCAAGAGCGTCGCCAAGCAGCTGTTCGAGCGGCTCGGAATCGTCTGCGACTTGGACACGCTGGTGTCGGATTCGAGAAATACCGTGCATTCGAATTATTTCATCGCCAAGCCGCGCTTTTGGAGGGCGTGGTTGGCGATCACCGAAGGAATGTTCGGCATTGCAGAAAGTACGGCTGATCCGTTGGGCGCGGCACTGCGGGCGCCGACCACGTATCGCGGCAGCATTTCTGTGCAGATGAAGATATTCGTCATGGAGAGAATCGCCACTTTGTTGCTGAGCACCGACCGCAGTTTCGCGGTGCGCGCCCGAGATCCGTTCGTGGCGCGCTCGCGCATTTACAAATTGCCCGTCGCCATCGTCTGCGACGCGCTCAAAATCGCTTACGCCACCCAAGGCCGCAGCCAGTACAAGGACGTTTTCCTCTGGGTGCGCGGCTTGCGCCATATATTGAATTTTCAGGTGCGTTTCGCCGCCGCGTTGGGATTCTGGGGCTGCGGTGCGTGCTTGAAGTTGCTGAGGTCACACTGGCTTCCGGGTAAAATGCGGCAGCGGCAATGACGGGACAAGGGCACGCAATGGCGGAATTTTGGCGGGGTCGGCGCGTGCTGCTCACCGGTCACACGGGGTTCAAGGGCGCGTGGCTGGGCCTGTGGCTGAAGGGTCTGGGAGCGGATGTCACAGGCTATGCGCTCGCACCGTCGACGCAACCGAATCTCTGGGCTTTCGTGACAGAATCGATCCGCTCGGTGATCGGCGACGTCCGCGAGTTGCAGCGCTTGACGCATGTCGTGGCGCAGGCGGATCCGCAGATCGTGATACACATGGCGGCGCAGGCGTTGGTTGGAGAGTCCTACCTCGATCCCGTCGGCACCTTTGCCACCAATGTGGTGGGTACTGCGGCATTGCTGCAGGCGTGCCGGCCGCTGCAGCATCTGCAATGCATCGTGGTCGTCACCAGCGATAAGGTCTATGAGAATCGCGAACAGGGCCGCGCCTTCGAGGAGAGCGACCCCTTGGGCGGCCATGATCCCTACAGCAACAGCAAGGCATGTGCCGAATTGCTGACCAGGAGCTTTCGCGACAGTTTTTTCCCCCGAGGTCCGCCGATCGCGACCGTTCGGGCGGGCAATGTCATCGGGGGCGGGGATTGGTCGCCACACCGAATCATTCCCGATTGCGTGCGGGCGCTCGCGAGCGGGACCCCCGTGGTCCTTCGCTATCCGGATGCCATCAGACCTTGGCAGCATGTGCTCGAGCCGCTATCGGGCTACCTGGCTTTGGCGCAAGGTCTGGTGGAACGGCCGCAGGCCATGCCGAGCGCCGTCAATTTCGGCCCCGGCCCGGCATCTTTTTGCACGGTGCGCGAGGTGGTCGACGCTTTCGGTTTGCGATTCAAAGGCAGGCCCGGATGGACTCGCGATGCCTCTGAACATGCGCCGGAAGCGCAGACTTTGACCTTGTCGTCCGAGCTCGCGGGTCGAACGCTCGGCTGGCATCCGAGTCTCGACCTCCACGAGACTCTCTCATGGACTGCGGATTGGTATTC
>JALYIW010000056.1 GCA_030775625.1 Pseudomonadota bacterium
CCGTGTGACTGCAGGGCTCGAGCGTGACGTAGAGCGTGGCGCCGCGCGCCTCGGGTCCGGCCGCGCGCAGCGCCAGCACTTCGGCGTGCGGCTCGCCCACGCGCACATGCCAGCCCTCGCCGATCACGCGACCCTCGCGCTCGATGACACAGCCAACCCGCGGGTTCGGATCGGTGGTGAACAAGCCGCGGGCCGCCAGTTCCAGTGCGCGTGCCATATGAGCAAAATCGCGCGCCCCCATGGGTTCCACCGCCGATGGGACGGCCTGTTTCATTTGGTGTCATCACCCGGCAGCAGGGTCAGCTGATCCTTGCTCGGTTCGCGGCGGCGGCGCTGCCGGCGCAATTGATCGATCTCGGTTCGGAATGCTTCTATGTCTTGAAAGCTGCGGTACACGGACGCGAATCGCACATAGCCCACCTCGTCCATGTGCCGCAACTCTTCCATGACCATCTCTCCGACGCTGCGCGCCGCAATCTCGCGCTCGCCCAAGCTGCGTAACTTGTGGCAGATCCTCGCCACCGCTGCTTCGATTGCATCTCGGCCCACGGGTCGTTTTTCGAGCGCCTTCTGCATGCCGGCGAGAAGTTTATTTTCATCGAAGGGCTCGCGGCTGCGATCCCCTTTGACGACGGTGGGCAGCAACAACTCTGCCGTCTCAAAGGTGGTAAAGCGTTCCGTGCAAGCCAAGCATTCGCGACGCCGGCGGATCTGTCGCCCTTCGCCGGCGAGGCGCGAGTCGATGACTTTGGTTTCCGTATGACCGCAAAATGGGCAATGCATGGGGGACTACCTAAGTGCGGTGCCGACCCATTCGCTGCTAGCCATACACGGGGAAGCGCTGGCATATTTTAACAACCTCGGCCCGCACCCGATCCACCGCGGATTCATCCCCCATGTGCTCGAGCACATCCGCGATCCAGTTCGCCAATTGCCGCACTTCGGGTTCTTTGAAGCCGCGCGTCGTCACGGCGGGCGTCCCGATGCGCAGTCCACTGGTGACGGCCGGAGGCCGCGGATCGTTCGGCACGGCGTTCTTGTTGACCGTGATGTGCGCGCGACCCAACGAAGCATCGGCATCCTTCCCAGTGATGTTCTTGTCTATCAGGTCCACCAGGAACAAATGATTGTCCGTGCCTCCGGATACGATCTTGTAGCCCCGCTCCTGCAGAATCTGGGTCATGGCGCGGGCGTTGGCCACCACTTGTTGGGAATACGTCTTGAAATCCGGCTGCAACGCTTCCAGGAAAGCCACCGCCTTGGCGGCGATCACGTGCATCAGCGGACCGCCCTGAGTGCCCGGAAACACCATGGAGTTGAATTTCTTGTGCAAATCGGCATGCGGCCGCGCCAGGATCAAACCGCCGCGCGGCCCGCGCAAGGTCTTATGCGTGGTGGTCGTCACCACATCCGCGATTGGCACTGGATTCGGATAGAGGCCGGCAGCCACGAGGCCCGCCACATGGGCCATGTCGACGAAGAAATAGGCACCCACGGAATCCGCGATGGCGCGAAAGCGGGCCCAGTCGATGACGCGCGAATAGGCTGAGAAACCGGCGACGATCATTTTCGGACGATGCTCCTTGGCCAAACTCGCCACTTGGTCGTAGTCGATTTCGCCGGTATCGGCTTTGATGCCGTACTGAAAGGCGTTGAACAGCTTGCCGGAAAAATTCACCTTCGCGCCGTGAGTCAGGTGCCCGCCGTGATCCAGGCTCATGCCGAGAATCGTGTCGCCGGGCGTGAGCATCGCCAGGTACACGGCGGCATTCGCCTGGCTGCCGGAATGCGGCTGTACATTGGCATACGCTGCACCGAACAATTCCTTGGCGCGATCGATCGCCAGCTGTTCGGCCACGTCGACGAATTCGCAGCCGCCATAGTAACGCTTACCGGGGTAGCCTTCGGCGTACTTGTTGGTCAGCACGGAACCTTGCGCCTCGAGTACGCGCGGACTGGTGTAATTCTCCGAAGCGATCAGTTCGATGTGATCTTCCTGGCGATTGCGTTCATCCGCAATGGCCTTGGAGAGTGCCGGGTCGAAGCCGGCAATGGTCATTTTGGCGCTGAACATGAAGGTCTCCGGACAGATAGCCGGTAATTGTAGCCGATTTCCTCAGCGGTACCCTAGGGTTGCGCGCCCAAACTTAAGTTCCCACCGCGGCAATGGCGTGACAAGGCTGCGCGAGTCGCGGATAATTCAACGCGATCCCCCGCGTCCGTCAATCACTCTTCAATACAGGTAGCAGATGGCTCAGTTCATTTACACCATGAACCGGGTAGGCAAGGTCGTGCCGCCCAAGCGCATTATCTTGCGCGACATTTCCTTGAGTTTTTTTCCCGGCGCCAAGATCGGCGTGCTTGGATTGAACGGCTCCGGCAAGTCCACCTTACTGAAGATCATGTCCGGCATGGATAAGGACATCGAAGGGGAGGCCCGTGCACAAGCGGGGATCAAAGTGGGCTATCTGCCCCAAGAACCCGTGCTCGATGAGGCCAAGACGGTGCGCGAAGTGGTGGGCGAAGGCGTCGGCGACGTGCAAGGATTGATCGACCGCTTCAACGCCATCAGCGATAAATTCGCCGAGCCGATGTCGGACGATGAGATGAACAGGCTCATGGAAGAGCAGGCGAAAATGCAGGATAAAATCGACGCCGTCGGCGGCTGGGAACTCGAGCGCAAATTGGAAATCGCCGCCGATTCTCTGCGCCTCCCGCCCTGGGATGCGCTGATCGGCAAGCTGTCCGGCGGCGAGAAGCGTCGCGTGGCCTTATGCCGACTGCTGCTGTCCAAGCCCGACATGCTGCTGCTCGACGAACCGACCAATCACCTGGATGCGGAGTCCGTCGCCTGGCTCGAACATTTCCTCGAGGAATATCCCAGCACCGTGATTGCGGTCACTCATGACCGATATTTTCTCGACAACGTGGCCGAGTGGATCTTGGAACTCGATCGCGGTCACGGAATTCCCTGGCAAGGCAACTATTCGTCGTGGCTGGAGCAAAAAGCGGCGCGTTTGGCGCAGGAGGAGCGTCAGCAGGACGCGCTCGCCAAGACCCTCAAGCGCGAGTTGGAATGGGTGCGCACCAATACCAAGGCGCGCCAGGCCAAATCCAAGGCACGGCTGCAGCGCTACGAAGAATTGGCGTCGCAGGAATTCCAGAAACGCAATGAAACCAATGAAATCTATATACCGCCCGGCGACCGGCTGGGCGACTTGGTGGTCGAATGCACCAACCTGCGCAAAGGGTATGGGGATCGATTGCTGATCGACTCCTTGAGCTTCAGTTTGCCCCCCGGCGGAATCGTCGGCATCATCGGTCCCAACGGCGCCGGCAAGACCACTCTGTTCCGCATGCTGTCCGGAGCCGAAAAACCGGACGGCGGCGATATTCGCCTAGGCCCGAGCGTGAAGCTCGCCTACGTCGACCAATCGCGCCAGTCGCTGAACGACAAGAACACCGTGTGGCAAGAGATCTCCGACGGTCTGGATCTGATCAAGGTCGGCAATTACGAAACTTCCTCCCGCGGCTACGTGGGACGCTTCAACTTCAAGGGCGTGCAACAGCAGCAGGTGATCGGCGATCTTTCCGGCGGCGAACGCAACCGGGTACACCTGGCGAAGGTGTTGAAATCCGGCGGCAATGTTCTTTTGCTCGACGAACCGACCAATGATCTGGACATCGAAACTCTGCGCGCCCTCGAGGATGCGTTGGCGGCATTCCCCGGTTGCGCGGTGGTGATCTCGCATGATCGCTGGTTCCTCGACCGCATCGCGACCCACATACTTGCCTTCGAAGGCGACTCGCAGGTCGTGTGGTTCGAGGGGAACTATCAGGAATACGTCGAGGACCACAAGCGGCGCAAAGGCGACGATGCGGCCCAGCCCCACAGAATTCGTTACAAACCACTGGCAGGTTAGAGAATGAGCATGTACATCACTCCGCAGGACGAACTCCATGTCGAATATCAGGGAATCGCACTGACGTGCCCTCATTGCCAAACTCTGACGCATTTGACCTCGGCCGCCACACCGAAATTCGACGACATCAGCCGGCGCAAGCCCAAGAACATCGGCATCGTATTCCGCTGCGACGCCTGTGGTGAGCCGGTGTTCCTGAAATTCGTCGTCAAGGCCTACACGCCTCAACGAGTGGAACTCGCGCCCAACTATGTGGAAATCGAACGCGCCCGCGAAAATTTTCCGCTCACCTATCTACCGGAGGAATCGCAAGCGCTGTTCAAGGAGGCGCTCGGCTGCTATGCGGCGGGATGTTTCAACGCGTTCGGAGCCATGAGCCGACGCACTGCGCAATCACTTTTCCGCGAGCTTGGGGAACGCGGCAAGTTGGAATTGTTCGATACCTTGCAAGATACGCGCGCTCTGGCTGAACTGGACGATGACATTTTCGCGAGCCTGCGCGCGGTGTTGTTCGGCAGCGACAGCGATCCCTGGCCGAATCTGCCCACCCTGAATGCGCAACGGGCCGGGATCCTGCTGGAAGTGATGCGCGACCTGCTGTACCAAACTTTCGTGCGCAAGGCGCGACTCATGCAAGCGATGAC
>JALYIW010000057.1 GCA_030775625.1 Pseudomonadota bacterium
GACTATCACCACGCCGTGTTGACCGAACACATCCGCACTTCCGCCGCGGGGTGGGCAAATTATCAGATGCGGCTCAGCGCACAGGGCATTACCGGCACGAAAGCCATGGGATACGTGGATCATGTGATCTCCCAGCAGGCGATGACTTTGGGCGTCAACGATGTTTTCCACGCATTGGCCTGGATATTCCTGTTGCTCATACCTTTCATCTGGCTTGCCAAACCGCCGTTTGCCGCGCGTGGCACCGACGCGGCTCTCTGATCAAGAACGAAATTAACGTGTAATATTAGCGGCCATGATTGCACCGTACATCGTTGCCGTGGGTGGGACATTACGACCCAATTCTTCGACCGAAAGGGCGATGCGACATGTGCTCGCAGCGGCACAGCGCAATGGCGCGCGCATCAAGCTCATCAGCGGTGCGGCCCTGCAATTGCCGCTATATCAACCGGATTACTCGGAGCGCTGCGACGCCGCCCGGCATTTGGTCGCCGAACTGGCGCTGGCCGACGGCATCATTTTAGGGTCGCCGGGGTATCACGGCAGCATTTCCGGACTCATCAAGAACGCATTGGACTATGCCGAGGATTTGCGGTCGGATGTGCGGCCCTATTTTAGCGGGCGAGCGGTGGGCTGCATTGCAATGGCCGGTGGCTGGCCAGGAGCGGTGAATACCCTTGGGGCGCTGCGGGACATCGTGCATGCGCTCCGCGGTTGGCCGACTCCGTTGGGAGCCGCCATCAATTCGGCGGAACGGGTTTTTGACGAAGATGGTACGTGCCTGACACCGCGGGTGGCGCAGGTTCTGGAATTGATTGCCGATGAAGTCATGAATTTTGCGCGGCAAGTAAGCGGGGTTTGAAAGGGCTGAAGTACATCGCCGCAGCAATGGCCGCTTTGCTTTTGCTGATTCTGATGGCCACCGCCTCGTTGGATGCAGGCTACTTTCGTCAATCATTGGTCCGTTTCATCGCCAAGCGTGCCGGCCGCGACATACGGGTCGAAGGTGCGCTGCAAGTGCACTTGACGTCGCTCCATCCGCGGCTGGTGGCGGAGCGAGTGACGATTGCTAACCCACCCTGGGCTCCGGCCGGAACTGAAGCCGATATCGGCAGGCTCTCTTTGGTCGTGCAACTGCCGGTATTCGGCCATTCTTGGGTCATCGAGAGGCTAGAGATGCAATCGGCCACTCTGCACCTGTGGCGGGATGGCCGAGGCCGGGCTAATTGGCAATGGACGGACCCCGCCAAGGGCGGTGGCAAAGGCTTGCCGCAGATCCGTAGTCTTTCGATGCCTGATGCTCGCGTCGTGCTCGACGACGAGCGCAGGCATCTGCAGTTCGACGGCACGGTCTCAGCCCGAGACGTCCCGGCGCCCGGCGGTTCGCCTGCGTTGAGTATCGCAGGCGCTGGTCAACTGAACGGCAAGACGGCGACTTTCAACATCACCGGCGATCCGCTGGCCGCGGCTGGCCGCGACCGCCCTTATCATTTCACCTTCTCTGAGCGCGGCAGCGAGACCGAGCTTGCGGGGCGGGGGGCACTCTTGCGCCCCTTTGAGTTCAAATCCATGGATGCGACGTTTACCGCAAGCGGCGCCGATCTTAAGGATCTGTATTTCCTCACCGGCGTCAGTTTGGTGAACACCGGTGCTTATCGCCTTTCCGGCAAGCTTGAGCGGCGAGACCTCACCTCGATTTTCAGCAATCTCGAGATGAAGACCGGACAGAGCGATTTGCGGGGAACCTTGCGAGTCGAATCGACGGAAGAAATGCCGCGCATGCAGGCGCAGTTCCAATCGCAACTCCTGCGAATGGCGGACCTGGGCGCACGCGCGGCAGGACGCGAGAAGGAGGCCGGCCCAGGTCAACCGCTTTTGTTGTCCACCGCGCGATTGAGCCCGGAGGCTGTGCGGCGCGGCGCTGCGCTGGTGAATTTCCGTGCGCAGCGCCTGGATGTCGGTCGCCGATCCTTGCACGCGGTGGCGGCGAGAATAACCATCGAACATGGGGTACTCGCGGTAGCGCCGCTGTCTGCGCAGTTACTGGGTGGACAGCTCAGCGGTCATGTTAGGGTCGACGCGAGCACGGATACTCCCACGGTGGATCTTGACCTCGGAATCGGCGATGCGCAGCTTGCCCAGCTCGAACATAAGGGCGCCGCCAAGCCCGCGATCGAAGGACTGCTTCGCGCACGGATGACGGTCACGGGCCGGGGATTATCCATCCACGAGGTGGGCGCTAGCGCGAACGGCATCATCACCGCGGTGATCCCGCGGGGCACTATGCGGGCCTCACTGGCTGAGCTGGCGGGTATCGACCTGCGTGGTTTGAGTCTGTTGCTCGCCAAAAAAACCCAGGAGACTGCAATTCGTTGCGGGGTCGCCAGCTTTCAAGCACGCGATGGGGTTCTTAGCGCGCAGAGTCTGGTGCTCGACACTGAACCGGTACTGATTACTGGAGAGGGTACGATCCATCTCGACTCCGAGGCTCTGGATTTGGCTTTGACCGGTCATCCCAAAAGCCTCAGGCTAGCGAGGTTGCGTTCGCCGCTGCTGGTGCGGGGCACGCTTATGCGGCCGGTGATCGGGGTTCAGGCCCGTAATTCGATCGGTCAAACGGCGGAGGCGGTGGCGTTGGGGGTCCTATTGACACCGCTTGCGGCGATCCTGGCATTCGTCGATCCCGGGTTGGCAAAGGATGCCGATTGCGCTTCCCTACTGGCGCAAGCCAAAGCTCGTTGAACCGAACCGCGCTAGACGTTTTACGGAGTGGTCGTATTCGCTTTTACATAAACCGACTGCGTGACGCCGGTCTTCTGCCGGGGAGACGCACGTCACGCTTTCCTTCGCCGCGCTTGGACAATATCCACCTAACCCGGAGATCGCCCACCTGAGCATCGAGGATCTGTTTGCTGCGTTGCCTGCAACCGCGTGTCTCGGCGGTTCCGGCCCGTTCGTCATCAACCTCAGCGCCTCGAGCGCACCCGTTAGTCTGCCTAAATCTAACTTTGTTGGCGGCCACCAGGCGCTCGTGTATCAAATCCGGCGGTTCGAGGATGGGCGAATGCGCTATCGGCTCCGTCTCGGACCCTTCGTTACGGAAGCCGAGGCGGAGGGTATTCTCGCGAAGGTGAGAGACGTTTATCCCGGTGCACTGACAGCCACCGCGGACGCAAATGACCTGCGAGTAATGGCATCGCTCGGGGTGAAACTCGCGCCTGCTCTGCCGGTGCCCCCGACATTGACTGAGGGCGTATCGCCGTCAAAGACGCTTGAATCCACGCGTACGGTTCGGGCTCTGACGCCGCTGGAATTGGATTCCTCCGAAGCCTTGCGCTGGTACGTCATTGAATTGGCAATTTCCGAAGCAGCGTATGATCCCGCTACGGTACCCGATCTCGATATCTTCAACGTGTACCGCTTGTATTCAGTGGCCAGCATCGATCAGGGTAAGATCATGCATGCGCTGCGAGTTGGCTTCTTCGGTGAAGAAGTCGCAGCGGCGGCCGTCGCACACTACCTCAAGAGTTTCTACGAGCAGCCGACCATCCGGCGTGTAAGCGTGGCGGAACGCGAGCGCTTTGCCAATCAACCCTTGGAGCCACGTAAGGACGTCGGCGGCAGCGGAAAACATACGGTGATCGAAATCACCGATGAACGGTATGTTCGAGACGGCCGGAGTATGGGCACCGCCGTAAATGCAGTGAAAAAGTAGCTCGCCGCGCTTGCGTTGCCCCGCGATACGCGCCTATCACTTCACTTTCCCGGATTGCCGGCGGCTGCATTCCCATATGCTAACTTCACGCGGCCGATACACAGGTTCGCAGCGCCATTGTATGAGATCGCCCTATCAGTGGCCATTTGCTTGGCCATGCAATTTTTGAGCGCCTGACGTTTGCCGACCGGTGGTGGGCTGGCGGCATCGGCCCAGATCTGGTGAGTCCCACACAGCAAGCCGATGCACGCCATGACGCCAGTGAGTGATGCTGTCTGCAGCTTCACGTTTAAGGCGGGCTACTTGGTACTGATACCGGCAGCCGCGGCGATGGCAAGGATGGATTTCAGATGCGCTCGAACGGTTGGTAACGTCGCACTTGCGAACCCCTTGGCATCCGTGTCTTGGCCACTCGCGATCTCTTTCTTGAACAGCGCAATCGTATCGCGATGCGCCTTTATCTGCCCCTTGATGTAGGACTTGTCGAAGGTGTCGCCGCTCAGCACCTCGAGCTTCGCCTTGGTTGCCATCTGGGCAAGACTTGCGCTCTTGGGCAAGTCGATGCTTTTCGCGGTAGCGAGAGCTTTGAGCTTGTCGTTAGCCGCCGAATGGTCCTTGACCATCATGCTTCCAAAATCCTTGACCTTTGCAGAGTTGCCTTTCTCTTGAGCTAAAGTGCCTGCCTCTACTTCGGAGATTCCGGCCTCCGCGGCGTTCTTGTAGAACGATTCATCGGGGTGCGAGGCGGCCAATGCGAGCGCTGGGGCGATCAACATGAGCAATGACAATACGCGTTTCATCTGCAACTCCTTAAGACTTTATTGGACCGCGTCGCGCGGTAAGTTCATCCTTATTATTGGTCTACCCGCGCCGCGGGGGCAGTGCGGATTGCCGCGATCGACGGTAGGAAAAGCACCACAACGGTGGGGAAACGAAGCACCGGAAGCGTATGATGTGAAGCACTACTCCCTTGCCCGCGTCCTCCTACGGTCGATGACGGCGCGGGCTACGGGCGGTGAGACGTGATACGCGCTAGTGTTGACGAAGGCGTCGATACCATGCTGGCACTGGAGGTCCGATCAATGACTGCGAGAGTACGCCGATCGTTATTTGGCATGTTCTTCGTGGTACTCGCGTCGGCTTGTGCTCCGTCGTCGCAGGTGCTCGTGGGAGTCGTGCGCGCCCCCATTTCGCCCACTGAGGTGAAGATTTACTCCCACCCGCCCGCAGTGTTTGAGGAGGTGGCCATACTCAACGCCTCCAGTAAGAGCGTATTTGCCCCGGGTGGCCAGGCGGCGATCGATAAGGTTGTTGCGCGGCTGAAAGAGCGGGCCGCCAAGTTGGGAGCAAACGGCATCATACTGGAAGACTTCTCGGATAGAGAAACCGGTTCTTTGGGAACGGGTGTCGGCAGCAGTTCCTATTCCCGAAACTCCTCCGTTGGCCTCGGAGTCGGCGGCAGCCTCGGCATTTTTAGCAAGACAGGCAGAGGGCGAGCCATCTACGTTCCCCCGGCGGCCCCCCTTGCACCGCCCTGATGTCTATTTGCCGTCCCGCGTCCGTCTTTGGGGTGGGGCGAATGACTCAAACTTCAGGTCGATCGAGCCCGAGTTTTGATGGGGTATGCACGTCGTACGGTTTTTAAGATTTCGAGTGGTAAACATCGGCAGCACCTGACTGCGAAATTGATCCACGAGCTCGCAATCCCCCGCGTCCAACTCCAGAGGCTTTCTATCGGAGAAAGCTACATCGCGCCAGACTCCGGCGGCGAGAACTCCATCGTTTGGCTTGCCAGGCTCCGTAGGCGCCAGAGTATAGAACGTCAGATAGGCGCGTGCGAACTTATCCGGTCGTCCGAGACCCGCGGCGCAGGCACCGGGCCGAGCCTTGGAATCTTTGCGCGCGCCCGCCGTCGTCAGTAGCAATTTGAGTTTGTCGGCGAGGCCGTCGCACGAATAAGTGGTGGTAAAGCCGAGAAACGCAAAGGTGTATTCATGCTTCTGCCAGACGCCCGGCTCCGGGGCGTTCGAGGATGGATTCTCGGCCAGCGCGAGCGTCGACATCAGCAGTGCAGGCGACAAAAGTAGCGTACGCAATCGAGCACGACAGAATCCTGTGTTGAATCTGCGACCAGTCGTCATACCGATACTCCTGCTCACAAAATATTCAACCTCGGTCTAAGGTTCGCGGCACCCGCGCAGACGCAAGACCGGTGCTCGTACGGTTAGATTACTCGGTTTCTTCATCCTCGGCCTGGTCGTCCGCGGGGTGACCGAGTTCATGCGCGTCGTCCACCTTGAATTCCTCAGGCGTCTCGGTATTCTCATCGACTTCACGAATGCTGGCCTCGTTTTCCGACGCGTGTTCGTCATCGCGGCCATCCTCGTCGTCTTGCGTTCCTGTGGTGGGGCGTTCGTTCACGACAACGCCTGTCTATGGACGCGGGGTATCGCTGGCAGGGGCATCGAGCGGAGTGCCGCTGACTTTCTGCTGTTTGAAACGATCCCGGCATATGCGCTTCATCTGCGCCTTCGACATCGTTACATCGGCGGTTTTTTGTTTCTCGATGCAGTCTTTCATCATTTCTTGTTTGGTTGGAGTCGCAAGACCCACCGCTTCGTCCGCCCGCGCCGTCATGGCAATCAAAGTTCCTGAGGCGATCACGAAGGCCAGCCCCATTAGATTGGTTACGCGGTTCATAGATATTCCGTGGGTCAGTTGCTGATGACGCAGTGTGACACCCGTTCTGATTACCGCAATGGACCCGCACCGTGAATGAGTGTCGGTTCCCGCCTACTCGTGATAGGCGCGATTTTTCCATTCGGTGCCGCTGCCAGTCCAGCGGTTAAGCGCCGAGTTCACGGTGGCTGCCATATAAAAAATAGCGATCAGGGGCAACAAAAGTGACCAGAGCTTGCGCCGTTGATACCGAATCAGAGTCGGAATAAAGCTCGCCACCGCCAGACAATAGGCGGCGAGCCCCGCGACGCGCGTCCAGCCGTGGCCGAATAGAATCGCGCCTACAGGCACGATCCAAACCAGCGTCAGACCGATCACAGTCACAACCAGCAGGATCACTGAATACCGCAATTGCGTAAATGCAGTGCGCGAAATCATATTCCAGAGGTCGCTGAACCCCGGATAGGGACGGATGGAAGTGGCGAGCGTCGAATGCCCCAGGTAAATAGCTCCCACCTTCTTGACCGCCTTCGCCAGCGCCACGTCATCGATCAAGGTGTTCTTGATGGCTTCGATGCCGCCGATTCGATTCAGCGCCTCGCGGTGGATCAGCACGGTACCGCCGGCCGCTGCGGCCACCCCGGAATGCGGATCGTTAACTTTGGAAAATGGATAGAGCATTTGGAAAAAATACACAAAAGCGGGTACCAGTGTGCGTTCGGCCAAACTGACGCAATTGAGCCGCACCATCTCACTCACCATGAGGGACCGGGACTCCAATAATTTGGCAACCAAAGCAGATAGGTGCCCGGGCGCATGCAGGATATCCGCGTCTGTGAACAGCAGGAGAGGGGCAGTGCTGACTGCGACGCCCCGGCTCAGGGCCCAGAGTTTCCCGGACCATCCGGCGGGTTTGTCCCGAATAGAAATCACCTCCAGGTTGGGGCCACGACCCGCCAACTCGGCGGTATTGTCCGATGAGCTGTCATCTATGAGCACGATTCGAAATCGTCCGGGGTAGTCCTGCCGACGCAGCGAGCCAATGACTGCCAGGATGGTTTGTGCTTCGTCACGCGCCGGTATGATGATGTCTACGTCGGGAAACTCGCTCGGCAGGGAGGCTGTATTCTCCGGAACCGAACGCCAAAAATATCCATGCGAAAAAAACAGATAAAACCAAGCCGCAAGCGACAGGACGACGATCACCTCAATTCCGATTTATAGACACAGTGTCCGCGGCGAATGAATATCGCTCCCAGAGAGTGGTGATTTTCCGACATTCGATGCCAAGCCCATCCTACACGTGCCCGCCACTCGGTCAGTACCATGGGCGCCACGAGTGGGGATTTGCGTGCCGGCCGTTCGCCGGTGTTTAAGTTTAGGAGCGTGAGCCATGAGTATCAACAAAGACCAGGTGCAGGGGCGGGCGAAAGAAGCTGCGGGCAAAGTGCAAGAAGTGGCAGGGAAGGCGGTTGGCAGCACAAAGCAACAAGCCAAGGGCGAGGCACACAAAGCGGCGGGCGCCGCCCAGGCGAAGGTCGGCGATCTCAAAAGTCGCATTAAGGACTCCAAGTAACAGACCCGAGCCGTGCTCCCCCTCACGAGGCGCACGGCTCAGGAATTCATCGACGCGTCGATCGGGTAATAAATCCGCAGGATACTTTTCGACTCGGCCGTCGCCAAAACCTCGAATCCACCTCCATTGGCGTGCGCCCATCTATGCGTAACCCACAATAGGATTTCATAGGTGGAGGCGCGGGCACGCCAGAGTGTGTCCGCGTCGATTACATCGACGATAGGCATCGCAGATTGCAATTCTATCACTGCGTGCGTACCCCGCAGGCCAACCGTCACATCGACGATCGCGCCCGTCTCCAGCCCATCGATCATCGCCGCACTCAAACCCAGCAGCAGCAGCCGACATTTGCCGGCCTGAGTGAGCGCGAATACATCGGACCGAGCCGCGAGTGCAAAGGTGATGGACTTTTTGGCAGCCTCATTGCGTATGAACCGCAATATCCCGCCGAGCAAGTCGCCGACATTCACTCGCGCCGGCACCTCCACTGTCGGCACCAACTGATCCAGCAGATCGACCAACGAGTTCTCGTAGCCTGCCACGGTTCTTCTGGCAAGAGCCGATGCCTTTTCGGCCAGCGCAGTGTTGTCACCGGGGGTCTTGGCGGTGCGGACCAATAGTTCGATTGCGCTGTGTAGCGCTTGGAGCGCGCCGCGAAGATCATGAAGATAGGAATCTCGCCATCGTTGACCAATCAGGGCGTAGGCGGCGGTCTCGAGCATGTCCTCGGCGGAAAGGTTTTTCATCGGCCGCGCTGATCAGGCCGCCGGCAACTTCGCGGCCAACTTATCCGCCAGGAGCCCCAAGCATTCGCTCAGGGCCTGTGCGACCGAGGCGTAGCCGCCATTTCTCAGAGGCGTCTCGAATACGCTGCCCTCCACCCAGTCGGTGCCTGCGCGAGGATCGATAATCCGCCAGTGAGCCTCTATGCTCGCTGAACCGCTTTGCCGTAGGGATAACTGCACGAGTTCAACCGTTATTTTGATGGAGAGCGAATCCGGCCGATCAAAACTGCGATCGACGACCATCAAGTCGCTGCGTCGGCGTTCCAGATCTCGGGCCAGCGCCTGGGACACCAGATCAGGCAAAGGAGCCGCCCAGCGTTCATGCTCCAACACGGTCACGCCCTCGGCCGATGTATTGAGCACCATCTCCGGTCGATCCACCACGGACGGCAGGATTACTTTGAGCGCGACTCGAGTGCGTGGCGCCTGCGGCGCGGGACTGACGGCGGCAGGCTGAGGGGTGAGAACGTAGAAATGATCGAGCCGGCTCGTGCCGCATGCACAGATTAGAGCCAAACACCAGATTACGGGCCACAGTGATTTCAAGGCGAGTCTCCCGGTTTGCCTCGTAACAGCGATTCGGGATGCCGCTCGAGGTAATCTACCAACGCCGTCACCGATTTGGCCGCGCGCGACAACTGCAACAGCGTCGCGCCAAGATCCGTCTGCATTGGAGCATCCTGAGCCAATATGTCCTTGGCGTTTTTCATGGCGGCTTGCGCTTCAGCCAAGGTCGCCTGTGCTTGTGGCGCTACGCTGCCATCGAGATGTCGCATCAATTGATCCGTGCTCTTCAAAGTCTGCTCGAGCCCTGCCATTGTGCTCATGAGGCGATACGAAATCTGATCGAAGGGTACTTTGTTGAGCTTTCGGGCAATACCGCCCATGGAGTCCTGTATATCGTCGAGTCCATTCGATACGGTCGGAAACACCGAGAATTGAGGCGCCCAATGTATCGTTTCTGCGGGAGCGTCGGGATGCATGTCCATGTCCACGTATTTCTGACCCGTCAATAAATTGCCCGTCTTCAATCCCGCCCGCAATCCGTGAGCCGCCAAACTGTCGAACAGCGCCCGGCTGGCGGCATCTGAACCTTGCATGGCGGCTTGCTGCCGTGCGCTTCGCGCCTCGCGCCCGCGGATGCGTTGCGGATACAGTTCGACTTCGACCGGATAGTGTAGGGTGCCGGCTTCCTGATCGTATTCCACGTCAAGACCCTTGACCTCACCCACCTCGATGCCGTGCAGCTCAACCGGTGCACCCGCCGAGAGCCCGCGCAGCGAACCTGCGAAATACATCACGAAAGTTCGTATCTCGGTTTCGATCGGACGCATGGCGCGATCCTGGTCTGAATACAGGGCAAATGCCGTATCGGCGGCTACGGGAGTCGGCGCACCGCCAGCCAACCCCTGGAATGCAACGCCTCCCTGCAATATGGACGTGAGGGATTCGGTGCGCAGCTTGACTCCATCGGAGGAAACCGACATATCGACGCCGCTGGCTTGCCAAAAACGCGTCGCGCCGGTGACGTAGGCGTCGAAAGGCGCGTTGATGAACACCTTGATGGTCACGCCGGCGCCGCCTGGGTCCATGGCATAGGCAACCACTTGCCCCGCGACGATATGACGGTAAAAAACCGGCGAAGCAATTCCCAAGGAACCCAAGTCCTCGGCATGCAGCACGAATTCGCGGCCGGGGAGCTCCGAGGTAACGATGGGCGGGATTTCGAGACCGACGAATTCCTCGGTGCGATCCTCGGAGTGGCCTACCTCCAGGCTGATGTAGGCGCCTGATACCAGAGTGCCCAATCCAGTGATTCCGGCGGCGGATATCCGCGGGCGCACCACCCAAAAACTCGTATCCTTGACCAGATAGTCGCTCGCGTCACCGTGAATCTTCGCCGACACGATGACCTCTTTGCGGTCCTTGCTCACATGGATATCGGTTACCTGGCCGATCTCTACATCTTTGTAGCGGATCTTGGTCTTATTCGCCTCAAGGTCTTCAGCAGTATGGAAAGTGATCTCGATGCTGGTGCCCTGCGCTCGCTTCTCGTGGATTACGACGAAGGCGCCGGCCAGGATTACCACGGCAGGCAGTATCCAAACGAGCGGAAGCCGGGTCGATAGTGAACGCGAAGCGACAGCGGTCGGCAGCCCGTCCATATCCGGTGGCGGCGATTCACTCATTTTCGGGCCCATCCCATAGCAGTCGTTCGTCAAAAGTCCGCGCAGCGAGCATGGTCAGTACCACGACGGCGCCGAAGGCCCACGCCCCCCAGCCGACGATGATGGTCGCGAAGGATTGAATCTGAACCAGCGTCACCAACAGCGAAATAGCGTAAATATCAAGCATCGACCAGCGTCCGACGAATTCAACCAGTCGAAACAGTTGGCTGCGCTGTAGCCGATGGCTGGGGCTGCGGCGCCAGGTGGAATACAGCAGCACTGCGAGTGCAATGATCTTCAACATCGGCACGACGATGCTGGCGATGAATACCAATAGTGCAATCGGCCATGAACCGGACTGCAGCAGCACCAACACACCGCTCATGATCGTGTCTTTCTCATCGTCGAAGAAGGTGCGAGTGTTCATGACCGGAAGCAGGTTGGCTGGGATATACAGCAGCGCAGCGCCTAGGACCAATACGGCGGTAATGGCGAGACTATGAGGTTTGCGCGGGTGTAGCCTAGCGTGGCAGCGCGGACACCGGGGGTGGGGCACATGCCCCGCGCGTACGGTCGCGCGGCACTGCAGGCACACGAGCAGTCCGAGTTGCCGGCCCGTGATGGGTTCCTTCATCGACCGTGCAGCTCGACCCATCGCCAGAATTGCTCAGGAGACGTGATGTGGCTCAAGGCCGACAAGCTGAGCATCAGCAAGGCGCAGGACCATAATGCAATTCCCGGCAGGACCTGCGCGAAATTAGACAGACGAACCAGCGCAACCAGGGCACCGAGCATGAACACCTCCATGAAACTCCACGGTCGCACGTGCGTAAGTACGCGAAACGTCACATTCTGCCCGCGCGCGCGGCGGCCGCGCCATAAGGGAATCAGTACATACAGCAGCGCCGTGATTTGCAACAGCGGCGCGGCCACCGTGGTGAGGAACACCAGGGCCGCGAGGGTGACATCACCTTGTGCATACAATCCTTGGGCCGCGCCCGTCAAGGTCGTGGCGCGAGTCACTCCATTGATGTACATCGATACCAGCGGGTACGCATTGCTCAAAAACAACAGCACGAGGGCGCAGATGCCCAGGGCAATGGCGGTCTCGATGGTCGCGTTTTCCGGCCGCTGCAGAGGGCCTTGGCAGCGCACGCACTGGCTGCGGCCCCGTATTGGAACCGCGACTCGACGATGGGCTAAATCACAGGCGGGGCAAACGATCACCGAGGGCATGCAGGGGTCTCAGTGCGAGTTCCTGGCGTCCTGTCTTACCGTAGCCAGTGCGGCGCCCAATTCATCCATCCGATAAGGTTTCGGAATTATCTTGATTTGATGAACCGCGGCGCTGCGGCTCGCCGCCTCGGCGAATCCACTGGTCAAGAGCACCGGCAGATTGGGGCGCCGGCGGCGAATTTCCTGTGCTAATTCCACTCCGTTCATACGACCTGGCATCATGACGTCCGAGAATACGATATCGACGGCGCGTTTGTCGGCGAGTGCGCCGAGCGCGGCCTCCGCGTTTGCGACCCGCATCGTATCGTATCCAAGTCGATGGATCATTTCTATGGCTAAGGCGGCCACTTCGTCATCATCTTCGACCAACAAGAGCTGTCCGGGCGAAGAAGCCGGCGTTTCAAGGGTTATATCCGCTACGGACTTGTCAATACTCGCGGAGCTTTTGCGAGTGCGCGGCAGAAATAGCGATATCGTGGTCCCGCAATCGGGGGCGCTGCTGATCCGAACCGCACCGCCCGATGCGCGGGCGAAACCGTGGGTTTGCGCCAGCCCCAACCCCGATCCTTTGCCAACGTCCTTAGTCGTGAAGAACGGGTCGAACGCATGGGCCAGTACCTCATCAGACATACCCACTCCGCTGTCGACGATGTCCAATCTCACGAAATCGCCCTTTAATTCATGATCCTCAACATCCGGAGCATTGCAAGCGCGGATCCTAATGGTGCCGCCGCCCGGCATGGCATCTCGGGCATTGGCGGCAAGATTTAAAATCACCCGTTCGAACTCTCGCGTGTCGACTTCGACTGGCCACAGATTTTGCGCAAAATCAGATTGAACCTTCACATCGACTCGCACACCGCCGTCCGACACATCAGCTATTCTGCCGATCAGATTTTTGAGATCCACGATCTCTGGGTAAAGCGCCTGACCCCGCGAGAAAGCCAGCAGTTGCCGACATAAGGCGGCGCCGCGGTCGGCGGCCTGTTGCATTGCCCCCAACACGCGCTCCCGGAGCGCGCCATCGGCGTGACCGTCCAAGATTTGCAGGCCCCCTGAGATCACTTGCAAAAGGTTGTTAAAATCGTGCGCGACGCCGCCCGTAAGCCTGTCGAGGGACTCCATCTTTTGTGTCTGGCGAAGCCGCTCCTCGACAGTCTTGCGATGCGTCACATCGGCGATCACGCCGCTGATGTGTATGGGCGAGTCCGCGGCATAAAAGGTCTGACCTCTGACATGCACCCAGCGGATTTCAGCATCGGAGCGGCGCCGGATACGTGCCTCGATATCAATGGACCCGGTAATTTCCGCCTGAGTAAATCCGCGCTGGACCAAAGGTCGGTCCACGGCAATGAAATGCGCCAGCATATCGGGCAGATCCGCGGTTGGCAGTTGGATGGCGTATCCGAAAATTTCATCGTGCCGCAGTGAGCGCCACATGCAGCCCGTTACCAGATCGAGGTCCCAACTTCCCATACCGGCCGCGTCCAAGGCATGCTTGTGTCCGTGGTATTCCGCTACAGAGTCTTGTATCGACCTCAGCATCTTATAGTCCTCATCCATAGGCGAGCCCCCGTGGCCTTACGCCCTGCAGACTTGCTCATTCGCCGCCGGATTTGCTGTTCAATTGGGCTGCTCGGCTTGCCTTCGCATTGGCTCGCAGGGCATCGTAGTCGGCGTCCGCACGTTCCTTGCAACGCTTTTCCGCGTCGCCCTTCTGGGTCATGCATTGCTCTATCGCGACTTTGTGGTCGCCGTCCGCCTTTGCCACCGCCACCTCATAGGCAGCTTTGGCGTTTGAGTCGGCGAGCTCACCGGATTTTGCTTGCAGATCCCGAGCTGTACTGTCGACGTCCTTAGCGGCCTCTTGATGGGCCTGAGCCACCTCTCGAGCCGCCGATTGCTTGGCCGCCGCGATATCGTTTGCCGCTGCCTGGGGTGATTTGGCGCGATCACAGGCCGCCGCGAGAGTCAGGGCGGATATCGCAATCGCCGAGAACATATATAGTCGCATGGTAAATCTCCGTTGGGTTGAAAGTGCTAACGCGGATTTGGGGTTTGTCAGCCTCCGGAGTAACCGCCGATGATCGGCAGTATTTCGCCAGTGATGTAGCTCGAACAATGCGAAGAAGCAAGAAACACATACGCCGGTGCGATTTCTTCCGGCTGCGCGGGCCGCTTCATGGGTGTGTCGGCGCCGAAGCGACTGACATCGCTCGCGGTTTTGTCGGACGGATTCAGCGGCGTCCATACCGGGCCGGGCGCAACGGCGTTCACGCGAATATTGCGCGGCACCAGCTGTGCCGCCAACGACCGTGTGAAGGCGTGTATACCGCCCTTGGTCATTGAATAGTCAACGAGATCCTTATTGCCCAACAATCCTGTCACCGAACCGGTATTGATGATCGCACCGCCCGGCGACATCGCCTCGACCGCTGCCTGAGCCATGTGAAAATACCCGTAAAGATTGGTCTTCACGGTCAAGTCGAAATGCGCTTCGGTGAGATCCTCGAAACGCTCGGCATGCACTTGAAAGGCGGCATTGTTCACCAGGATGTCCAACCGTCCAAAATGCTTTACTGTCCTCGCAACCGCGCGCCGGCAGAAGGTCCGGCTGCGAACATCTCCGGCGATCAGCAAACAGCGTTGGCCTTCGGCGAGAACCGCGCGCTCCGTCTCACGAGCATCCCCTTCCTCATCCAAGTAAAGCGCGGCGACTGATGCGCCTTCGCGTGCGAATAGCACGCACACGGCTCGTCCTATGCCGGAATCGGCTCCGCTCACGATAGCAATCTTTCCGGCCAACTTGCGCGAACCTCTGTAGTAAGGCGCATCGAACATCGGTGCGGGGTTGAGGCGGTCCTCGATCCCCGGTTTTGCCTGATGCTGCTTTGGAAAAGGCGGCGCCGGATACTTTCGCGCCCCCGATTGCATGGCCCGCTGGGACGCACTTCGGCGTGCGGCCCGTTTGTCCGCGCTCGCGACCTGCTTTTGAATCCTGCGTGCTAGGCGGACGGCCTTCATGCTCTGTCCCTCTGTTGTGAATCGTCGGTCAGCCCCGCGGCGGGTGTATCAGTGCGAACTTTAGAAAGGTGGTCTTCGGGCCAGCGGAATTCGCGCGCCGTTGGCTTGATGTCAGTCCTCGTTGAGCAATGTCAACGCCACCACGGCTCCTGTGAGAGTGATACCGCCGGGTGATTCCAGATGTCGCGCGGCTCGTGCGCGCCTGCCATAGAGGTGCGGCAGTTATACGTGACGATCGGTGTCATATCATTTTCAAAACTGGCCAGTCCCGCCCAAATCTTCGCTCGTACCGATCGCAAGTGCAGGTCTTCGGTATCCGCGATGCGTTTGATCAACTCCCTCACGACTGCGAACAGGTCCCTGAAGCGATCAACGGCCAAGTCATTCACGGCGTGCATGGCCGAACCCTACCCGGGCGGGCCCCAGCAGCCAGTCAGAGGATGCCCACAAGACGTGTCGGAGCGGCGATTACATCGTGTTCAGGCCGCTTCCAGCAGGCGGGTCGGGGCACGCGCGGTATGCTGCGCGAGGATTTCGTGAGAGACGTCCCAGAGCCGTCGCGCCAAATCCACATCTTCCACCAAGGGGTTTGCTTCGGCGATTTGGCAATTTGACCAGTATTTGCCGCTGATCCCGCTCACCCGCGGGCTGCCGGCCAGCAACGTCTGGGTTGCCGCTCCGTACGACGCCGGCCTCATAAACAATTGCGCGGCGCGAAGACGCATTTTGAGCGGTAAAGTCAACTTCCTGTTCAGGTGAGTGCCTCTTGTCGCACCCGGATGCAGGGAGTTCACGGCGATACCGCGGCTCTGCAAGCGTCGCGACAACTCCTTGGCGTGCAGTGCATTCGCGAGTTTGGATTGGCCGTAGAACATCGAAGGCTGGTAGAAGCGATGCCCATCGAGATTGTCGAACATGACGCCTTCGGCAGGCGCTTGGGTCTTGCTCGAATGGCTGCTCACGATGACGATGCGGCCGGTGCCGTTGCGCACCGAATCCAATAGCTCGTTCAGCAGATAAAAGTGACCGAGGTGATTGACCAAGAATTGCTGCTCGACGCCGTAGCGGGTTTGTAGGGTAGGAAGGCTAGCCACGCCTGCATTGGTCACGATGGCGTCGAGGGGAACCCGCAAATTTTGTATTGCGGCGGCTGCCGTGGCGATCGACTGTAAGTCGCCCAGATCGCATGCAATCGGAGTGGTGAAGGGCCCAACCTCAGCGCAGGCGGCCGCGGCGCCGGCGAGTGTTCTAGCGAGAGCGATGACGTGGGCTCCGTTGGCAGTCAGCGCACTCATGGTTTCGAATCCGAGTCCTGAGGTGCACCCCGTCACGACGATGTGCTTGCCCGTCAGATCGATGCCCGCAAGCACATGATCGGCAGTCGAGCCGGCACCAAAAGGGATTGATTTCGCCATGACAAACCTCTGTCTAAATGCGTTGATGCAGCGGCGCGCAAAACATTCGAGCGGTGACCGTCATCCCTTCCGCGAATGCGTGTCTCGAAGCCGAACTTTGTTTCAGGCCGCGAGCGGTGGCATGCAACGCGGCCGCCAGATCCGCCGCGCTAAGCCCGGCAGCGGTGCAAAAATCCGCCAACGGCGAGCCGGCGATGGCTTGCGTCAGCGCCAGTTCAAATCGGGCTTCATAGAGGGCGAGCGTCGCGCCCGCCAAAGAAGTGCTCGCGCACATCAGATCGGCGGCATCGGAACCCAGCGCGCCAACAAAGCGGCCGCACCAAGCATCGCAAGCCGCCACTAACCTCGACTCCAAACTGGCTCCCGGCTGGGAGAGGGCGGAGGCCGCTGCCTGGAGCTGTTTGCTGAGCCAGCGCACCAACGACTCTTTAAACAACTCTTCCTTATTGGCGAACTGCAGATACAGCCCCTGGCGGGAGACTCCAGCCGCCCGTGCCACCTCGTCCATCGACGCCTTGCGATACCCATAGCGAGCAAAAACGCCTCCTGCCGCATCGAGTAGCGTGGAACGACGCGACGCGGCGCTGGCCGGAGTGGGGGAGGGGGCTGCTTGCATAGTACAGAATAGACAAAATAGACCTAATTTGTCAAGTTGTTCCGCGTGTCATACTGGCCCGAGTACCAAGAAGGAGAACGGTTTGGGAGAAATTACGCTGGCTCAGGCCAACAAAATCATTGACGTCGCCGTGACTACAGCGCGACAACGGGCGTATCAGCCCATGGCGGTGGTTGTGCTCGACAGCGCCGGGCACATCCGAGCGCTGCAGCGTGAAGATGGCGCCAGCATGTTCCGCATTGACATCGCCACAGGCAAGGCCTGGGCAGCCGTCGGCATGGGTGCGGCGAGTCGCGCGCTAAGCGAGCGTGCAAAGCAAAACCCGATCTTTTTTGGAGGCCTCGCTGCAACCGCACATGGAAAATTCTTGGCACAAACCGGTGCCGTGTTGATCAAGGATGCTCAGGGTCATCTTCTGGGAGCGATCGGAGCCAGTGGAGGCACTGGCGATGAGGATGAGGCCATTTGTATTGCGGGAGTGCAGGCATTGGGCCTGGATCCCACGTGAGGGGCGCGGCCTACGAGCCCGTCCCAGCGGATTGTACCGGCGGCCTAGGCTGGTTCTCGGGCACGTCGCCGCCCAAACATGCGGTAAATTCCGCGCCAAAGAGGAAAATCTGCGCGCTGTAATATAGCCACAGCAACAATGCCGCAAAGGATGCAGCAGCTCCGAACGCCGTCGGTTGGGTGGAATGGGCGAGATAAAGACCGATTCCCCAGCGGCCCATGTCAAACAAGAGGGCTGACAGCAGGCCGCCGGTCACGACTACTTTCC
The DNA here is from genome assembly GCA_030775625.1 of Pseudomonadota bacterium. GTDB lineage: Bacteria > Pseudomonadota > Gammaproteobacteria > Steroidobacterales > Steroidobacteraceae > Bog-1198. The sequence continues at coordinate 17,990 of JALYIW010000057.1, forward strand.
AAGGCAAGCGCCGCGATGGCATGTAGCGAAATATCAGCGCAAATAGACAAGATACGAGCAGCAGGGACATCAATACGTCGAGCGCAGCCAAGACGCCGACGAGGCCTGCATGATGCGCAGCAACGCGTTTTTGCAAGCTCGACAGACCGGTCGAGAGTGTCAAGGAGACAAGGAGCAAAAAACCGAGCGTTAAAATGAATCCGAGAGATAAAAAGCGGGCGCGAATCCATCCACGCAGTCCCTTGGACGCTGGCGCGGCACATCTCCAGATCTGCTCCAATGCGTCCTCGAGTGCGGCGAGCACGGTAGTCGCGCTGATCAACAGAGTTACGCCGCTAATAATCGTGGCCACTAGCCCTTGCACTTGGCGGGAACTGTTGACCGCATCCAAAAGAATCTTTGCTGTCGAAGGACCAAACAGCGAAGTGAGCTGCGCGCCGATCAGCGTACCCGCCGCTGCGGTGCCCACAATCCATCCTGCGAGGGTCAATAGGATCACCAGAAGCGGTGCCAATGAAAAAGCACAAAAGAAGGCGAGCGCGGCGCCGCTGGTCGAGGCATTGTTTGAACTCCAGTGACGTGCCGCGCAACGCGCCAGTGAAATTGTTTTCTTGACGAAAACTAGCATGATGGCGTGACCTGGCGCGCGCGACGAGGGTACCTGACCGTAGCCCTAGTGCCGTAGAGGCTCGGTTGCATCGGAAATCGATTGAACACAGTCTTTGTTCTTGGCACGCCCCGGGTCGACAAATGCGATGACGGCTGCCACGGGCGCTAAAAGAGTTCCGAGGGCTGCCGCAACCGCGCCTTGTTCGGCCAATTTTCCGGGGTCAACTCCTACGGCTGGATGCGACAACGTGCCTTTGATCGTAATGGGAGAGCGAATCCGCGTTAAACGCAATTTTTTTGGCTTCCCTTGCAACGCAAGGTCCAATTCTTCGCTGTTAAAGTGTACATCTCCCTTACCGGTAATCAGAACATCCGTGGTATCGATGAATAGGGTCTTGGCGCCCAAGGTGCCGCCTTGCGCCTGAAAATCCATCACGCCGCAACGAATCGATGCTTTCGTATCGCTCTTGGCCAACAACAGGCCTAAGCCGCGCGTCACGTTGATACCCGTAAGCTCGGCGATCGCGCTATTAATCTCGCCATGGGGGATGACTACGCTCACCGTGCCGTCGGCGCTCGATGCAAATTTATGCACTGAACTTCCGCCACCGTGAAGCTTGAATCGGCCGATGAGCGACCCCGATAAGGGTGCTTCAGTCATTTTCGCCGTCTTATATTGACTCAAATCGACATCATCGATGTGCATGTCGATGCTCGTTTCGGGTATTTCCTTGCGCGCATCGATTTGAACGTTGCCGGCAAATCGGCCTTCGGTCAATACGAAAGATAGGGGATCGATGGTTAACAGCCCATTATTGAGCACGATGTGAAAGCTCACCTTTTTCATCGGTACCTTGGGAGATTTCACTGCGCCGGCGGTGTAAGTGACATTCGCGTCCATGCCGCGCACCCGATTGACCTGAAGATCCGCATCCGGCAACAACAGCCCTGACGTTGCATTCGCACCCGCGGCGGGGCTCGTCTTCTTGGGGCGCCCTTTTGCGGGTGCCTGGGCCGCTGTGCCGCCGGGGGGTTTTCCGAGCGTGGGCGCCAAGTCGACAATATTTAAGGTATTGGAACTAAGAGTTGCCGTGAGTTGCGGTCGTGGACCGCTGGTCTGCACCACAATTTTACCCGCAAGATCGCTCGATCCCACACGTCCCTGGAAATCGTCGAGGCGGTATGTCGTGCCGGAAACCTGGGCCGAGGCCGCGAATCGATAGCTGGGCGTATTGGGGAGCGCCAGCCCGGTGAGGTAGAAAACATCTGCCAAGTCGTTCCCGGTCAAGACGAACTTCACGTCGAGGGAGCCCAGATCGAACGGTTTTAGCACCGACACTTGCGCATCGAGCTTGATATCCGCGGCGCTCACCCGTAGCGCCAATAGATAGGGCTTATTGGGCTCAAGAGCGAGCAACGGACCGCCATTCGCGTCCAAGGTGAAGGGCTTTTTATTCAGCGTTCCCCTCGCTTGGATCTTAAAGGCGGAAGGGTCGTCTTTACCTGATTCCTCGAGCGCCACCAGAGAGCCGCCGAAGCGCAGCTTACGGACCTCATCGACCACTTGTAATTTTCCGTCCCGAACGAGAAGTCGGCGGATGGTGGGAATTTTGAGCGGCTGCGTATTGCCGTTAGGGGTTCCAGCATTATTGCCCAATTCCCAGCTGGCTCGACCGCTTGCATCTCGTTCGAGATTTACAATGGGTTCAATGAATGAAATTTCTGGGATAACAATTTGACCACGCAGTAAGCGCCCTAGGCTCACGTTCACGGTGATTCGCTTCGCCGCGAACATCAGTTGCTGTTCCGCCCACTGTGGATTCTTAAGGGTGACTGCGTTCACCTCGGCGCTCGGAGTCCAGGAAAATAGGTGGACCTTCAAGTCGCCATCGATCGAAGCCATGCGTCCCGTGCGCGCGGTAATCACCCGAGCAAGAGCCGGCCGGAGACTATTCCAATCAATCAAAGCGAGAATCACTACGATGAGCAGGAAAAGGCCCCCGATGATTGCCGCAATCGCGGTGGCTTTCTTATGGGAGCGGAACCAATTTTGCATCAAGGAACCTTGCGCTGATTGCGACACAATGGGGGGATCCTTCTCTCGCCTCCCCCGCTAAAATGGGTCCTTAGCCGGTGCCGGGTTGTTACTGTCATCGGTCGAGTGTGGCGTGGGCAGCTTGGATCGTTTGCCACCGCGTCCCGACTTGCCGAGCAGCGCCCCGGCACCGAAAGCCGCCGCGATGAAGGTTCCCGGATGATTCCTGAAATGCTGTTTCCAGTCGATTACAGACTTGAGCTTGCTCTCTAGCTCGGCGAAGTTAGAGCGCAGCTCCGCACGCGTCTTATGAATGTCGGTTGCTATTTGGTCGGTTGTTTGGCCCATTCGACGTTCTCCTGCAAACTCTGAATTGTTTTTGGAGCGGCCCGCACGCGCTTCAGCCCCTTCATACCCAGCGAAATCGCGAGCGCGGCACACAAAGTGAGGCCGACTGCCACGAGCAGGGAGGCTGCCCAAGGAGGGAGGACATCGGATAGGCCATAAACAGCGGCTAACAGAATAAAAAATAGGGCAAACATTGCACTGAGCGTCCCAATGCCGAGTGCCAAGAGACCCGACTTGGCCTCCACTATCTCATCGCGCACCTCGGTCTTGGCGAGCCGCATCTCCGCGCGGACCATGTCCTGTATGTTGTGGACGATATCCTGGAACACATCCGCAACTGAGCGCGCTGTAGGCACCGGACCCTCGATTCATTCGTCAATCGTTAGAAAAGCGGCGAGCCACCAAGAACCCCATGGCGGCGACACACAGGAGCACGGGGCCCGGGTTATTTTTAACCAGCCGAGTTACGTCTTGCATCATGCCGCGGACGTCGTGCTCGCGAACGTAATCGGCTGTGGAGCCCAACGTGTCCGCTGCGCAATGCGCCGCGTTACTCACCGTTTGGCCGCCCGGCAGCGAGTCGGCCTTGTGGTGAATTGTCTGTGCCGTGGTTTGCAGTACGCCGGCCGCCGTGCCGCGGGGGGACCGAGTAATTGCGGCTTGGTCTACTGATGGCATGCGAAACTCCCGGATGATTAAGCACACCGGCGGACGCGTGGGCGGACGCGTGCCGATACCCTAGCGTTGCCGACCTTAGTCCGCGAAGCGCAAAGTTTTAAGCCCCTATTTGCCCATTAGGCTGTCAGAAATTGCCTGCTTTGTTCGCAGTTGCCTCCGGGCTGAAATAAAGTACTAAAATCAAATATTTACAATAATAATCTAGAAGCGGTGTGAGGTTAGGCCACAGTGCAAACACAACTGTGCATGTAACATGCACATACCTGGCGCTTTTTGTAGGGATGTTATGGGGCGACGACCGAGCGACTTCTGACGAAGGCTATGAATCCCGCCAAACTTCCCTCCGTAGATCTCAAGCAATTGGCATATTTCGGCGCGGTTGCGGACCATGGTTCCATTTCCGCTGCTGCCGCGGCACTCGATTTGGCGCAGCCGTCCTTGTCGGAGCACATTTCCCGTCTCGAGAAACGCCTGGAAGTGCAGCTACTGATACGCGGTGGCCACGGTGTTCAGTTAACGGAAGCCGGTGTGGCGCTAGCCAAGTACGCCCGGGAAATCCTTCGCAGCGTGGATAGCGCAGTCGACGACGTGCGTCATTTAGGCGGTGAGGCCCGCGGACCCGTGTCCGTGGGGTTTCCTCCGTCACTCGGCCTTTTACTCAGTGTGCCTCTGGCCGAGACCGTACAGATCGAATTTCCGCACATAAGACTGCATATTGCGGAGGCAATGTCCGGCCACATCCTGGATTGGATTCACAGCGCCCGTCTCGACCTGGGATGCGTCTACTACGTAAACGAAAGCGCGCCACTGTCCATTCGGCCCATTCTCGCGGAAAGGCTATTTTTGGTAACGGCGCGCGATAACTGGCAGGGCGAGATCGGCGCGGACGGCAGGGCGCTCGCGCCAATTTCCCTGGCGGATTTGCGGCATCTGCCGTTGGTGCTGCCGAGCCGACCCCACGGCGCGCGCGAGATCATCGAACAGATCACAAAAGCCAACGGCGTCAGACTCAATGTAGTGACCGAAATCGATTCTTTGCCGCAAATTATTTCCATGGTTGATCGGGCCAGCGCGTATACGATCCTGCCACACGCGGCGGTACTAAATCAGGTAGCTGCGGGCAAGCTGGCAATCGTGAGCATAGAACAACCTTCGATCCGACGAACCGCATATTTGATCCGCAGTCGGGTCCGCGCAGTGACGCGAGCGAGCATCGCTATCGAGAACAGCATGTCTACGATCATTCGTGAAATGATCGAGCGTTATCACTTGGATGCCACGTTACCGACGGATTCAATAACTCCTCGGTAAATCCAGAATATGCTCGGCCAGATAGGCAAGAATTAGATTCGTACTGATCGGTGCCACTTGATAAAGGCGCGTCTCACGAAATTTTCGCTCGACGTCGTATTCTTCAGCGAAGCCGAATCCGCCATGCGTCTGCAAGCACGCGTTCGCCGCCTCCCAAGAGGCGTCGGCGGCCAACATCTTGGCCATATTCGCCTCACCACCGGTTTTGGATCCCGCTTCGTACTGGCGCGCAGCTTCTTTGACCATCAGTTCGGCGGCGCGCATTTGCGCGTAAGCCTTGGCAATCGGAAACTGGACGCCCTGGTTTGCACCGATTGGACGACCAAACACCTGACGGGATTTCGCATAGTTGACGGCCGTTCGCGTAAACCACTTTGCATCGCCGATGCATTCGGCTGCTATGAGTATGCGTTCCGCGTTCATGCCGGACAAAATGTATCGGAACCCCTGACCTGCCTCACCGAGTAGATTCGCCGCAGGAATTCTCATGTTGTCGAAGAATACCTCACAGGTATTGTGATTCATCATCGTGCGGATCGGGCGAATGGTGAGACTCTTCCCGACGCAGGTCCGCATATCGACAATGAAGGTCGATAGTCCGTCAGTTTTTTTCGCCACCTGCTCGCGGGGCGTAGTTCGCGCAAGCAACAGCATCAAGTCAGAATGTTCCGCACGGCTGGTCCATATTTTTTGGCCGTTGACCACATAGTCGTCGCCGTCCTGTGCGGCGAACGTGCGCAGCGCACCCGTGTCGGTGCCGCTGGTTGGTTCTGTGACCCCGAACGCTTGCAATCTAAGCTCGCCGCGCGCAATGAGCGGCAGATACCGTGCCTTCTGGCTTTGTGATCCGTGCCGCAGAATAGTGCCCATGGTATAGACCTGCGCGTGGCAGGCGGCCCCGTTGCAGCCCTGCGAATGAATCGTCTCTAGAATTGCCGCCGCTGCGGACAGGCCTAGACCGGAACCGCCGAATTCCTGTGGTATCAGTACCGATAGGTAGCCGGCGTCCGAGAGCGCTTTGACGAACGTCGCGGGATACGCGCGCTCCTGATCCAATCGGCGCCAATACTCGCCGGGGAAGTCGGCGCACAAACGGCGCACGGCTTCGCGAATGTCGGCATAGGGCTCGTCCAGTGTACTGTCGATCATCAACAAGGATCCCAGGTGAATACATCTTGGCTGCGATCCAATGGAACGAAAGTGCCGAGTAACGCAGGTATCGCATGCTCTCCAATGAGCGCCGGCGTCCAACCCTGGTCGCGCTGTACCGAGCGAAGCGGCCGGCTCTGGCCCATGAGGATAATCTCATTACGTCGCACGGCGAATACCTGACCGTTTACCTGGGCGGCGCCATCCGAGGCGAGGAAGACTATCAGCGGCGTGTTCTTCTCCGGGGTCATCTGTTTTAATTTCTCGATGCGGGCCTTCTGATCGGGGGTTTCCCCTGGAATATTCGCTGTCATTCGTCCCCACGCAAAGGGGGCCACGCAGTTTGAGCGCACGTTATACCGTTGCATATCGAGGGCCAGTGATTTGGACAATCCTACGATCCCCATCTTCGCCGCAGAATAGTTTGCTTGGCCCACATTGCCGATCAAGCCCGAAGTACTCGTCATATGCACGAAAACACCGCTGTGCTGTTTCCGAAAAATCTCTGCCGCGGCGCGGCTTACAAAGAAGCTGCCGTTCAAATGCACGCCGATGACGGCCAGCCATTGCTCGGCGGTCATCTTGTGAATGAGAGCATCGCGCAAAATACCCGCATTGTTGACGACGATGTCGAGTTTCCCGAAGCTTTCGATCGCGCTCGCTACAATGCGCTTTGCCGTATCCCACTCGCAAACCGAATCGGTATTTATCACTGCACGCCCGCCCGCTGCGGCGATAATCGACTTGGTCTCTTCGGCAGGCGTCGCGGATCCGCCGAGGCCGTCCAGCGAAACTCCAACATCATTGATGACGACTGCCGCACCCGCCGAGGCCATCGCCACCGCGATCGCCCGGCCGATGCCGCCGCCGGCGCCCGTCACAATCGCCACCTTGTTTTGCAGCGTCACGGGGTTGGTCCCCGGCTGCGAACAACGCATTCGTTCATGGCAATTCGAGCACGGTCTTCGCGATGATATTGCGCTGGATCTCAGAGGAGCCGCCGTATATCGTTGCTGCTCGCGCCGTCAGGAACAACCCCATCGGGTTCAAGTTACGGTCACCCTCGATGGGGTCCAATAATCCGCCGGCTACGCCGGCGATCTCGAGCATCAGTTCGGTGATGCGTTGAAATAATTCGCTCTGGTGGAGTTTGAGCAAGGACACATCGCCGCCCGGCGGTTCGCCCCGCCGCAATCGCTCGGCACAGACCTCAAAAAGCGACTGATGATCGGCTAAATCCAAGCGAAACTGAGCGTAGTGGTCGCGAAAGGCGGGATCACTGCTCACGCCACAGTACACCGCGAGCCGCCTCAAGTGGGAGAGAGCATGCGCCGCCTGTCGCGGCGATCCGAGGAAGATTCGTTCGAATCCGAGCAGCGCTTTGGCCATTGTCCAGCCCTGATTGATCTCACCCACCAAGTTCTCTTTCGGCACGCGAACATTGTCGAAAAACACTTCCGAGAACTCATCCTGGCGATCCAGATTCAAGATTGGACGTACGATCACTCCGGGCGAATCCATGGGGACCAACAGGAAGCTGATTCCGCATTGCTTTTTGACGGCCTTGTCGGTGCGCACCAACATAAAAATCCAATGTGCATCACTGGCGAGAGTGGTCCAGGTTTTCTGTCCGTTTACGACCCATTCATCTCCATCGAGAAGCGCCTCGGTCCGAAGTGAAGCAAGATCGGAGCCGGAGTCGGGTTCACTGTAGCCTTGACACCATATGTGCTCGCCAGAAAGTATTTTTGGCAAATAGCGCATCTTTTGCGCGTCGGAACCATAACGGATGAGCAGGGGACCCAACAGCATGACGCCGTGATCGGGAACTCGGGCAGCCCCGAATTGCTCGAACTCATCCAAATAGATCAGCTGTTTCCCGGCCGAGAGCCCCATGCCGCCGTATTCCCGCGGCCAAGCGGGCGCGAGCCAGCCGGCCGCCGACAAAAGCATGTACCACGGTTTTGCTTCGTGCCAATGCAGCCGCTTGATGGGATCACGCAGTGTTTCTGGATGGTGTTCCCTGAGGAATGAGTGCACCAATGCACGAAAATCCCCGTCCGTCAGTGCGTTGAAATCATCGAGCCGATACTTATCGCTGATGGTCATAGGTCACTTTGGCCCTGGGGCATGAGTTCCGCGTAGCGACGGCGATGTTCATTTGCGCCGCCGAACTGAGGACATAGCACCATGGCCTTTCGCAAAAAAAGACCGATATCATGCTCATCCGTGTACCCGATTCCACCGTGGAGCTGGATCGCCTGGCGCGTCACCAGTAAAGCGGCCATCGACGCACGAGCCTTGGCGCGCGAAATCGCGGCGAGCGCGAATGATCCTCCAGGATCAAGATCCCAAATTCGTGCCGCCTCCTCGACGCTGGCGCGCGTCAGCGCGGCCTGCAGCTTAAGATCGACTGCGCGATGTTGCAGAGCCTGAAAGCGGCCGATCGATACACCGAATTGCACTCGCGTACGAAGATACTCGAGCGTTCGCGACAGCGCGGCATCGATCAGTCCTGCCAGATACGCAGCGGTCGCAAGCGTAGCTTCGGATAAAGCGCGCGTGAAAGTGGCCTGTATTGGCTCGGCTGGTGCACCATCGAACGTGAGAGTGCCGTAGTGGCCGCCATCCTGGGTGCTTAAGATCTCTATTCGCAAGCGCTGCGCATCGGCGGATACCAACGCACCGCCTGCCGTCGTCAGCACGAGGAACGCATCGGCGCCGGCTGCCATCCACACAAAGCGCTTACAGCCAAAGAGTCGCCCTGCGGTCAATTGCGTATCAACGTCCCTCTGTGGATGATGGGCAGATTCCTGCCATGCGGGCAAAACAATTTTCTCTCCCGACAGCAGGTCTGCCAGTTTCGCGGGCGGAAGTGCGCGAGCGACCAACGCAGCCCCAATGAGCGGTTCGGGCACTAGGCCGGCACCCAGCTCCTCAGCCAACGCGCAAAATTCGGACATGCCGAGTCCCACTCCGCTGTGTTCTTCGGGCAGGTGCAGTCCAAGCCAACCGAGATCGCACATCGTGCGCCATATTGATCGGTCAAAACCCGCTTTGGTAAAACGCAGCGCCCTGATTCGATTCAGGTTACGACGATTTGCAATGGCCGCGGCGCTTGACCGGATCATCGGCAAGACATCGTCCGAAATGGGTAGATTCAACACAGAGTTTTCCCGAGTGACGCCACAGCAGAGTGCCACCCTTAGAATGGGGGCGGAAGCACGACTCTCTCCCAACCTGGGGGTAACATAGGTCCGGCCTATGGCTTACACGCGGGCCCAAATTCCTCACGTAGCGATCGATCGTGTTCCCCCAAATCAGGAACGCAGCCGAACGTTGCGCGCAACCCGTCAATCACGGAGGCGCCGGCCACGGTTTCGATTGCTGTTCCCTGGGCACTACACCAGCTTTTCGACAGGGCGCTATGCTTGAGTAGATCCTCGACGCTGGAGACGACTCCGTAGGCGATCGCCGAGTTGTTTAGCCGCTCAATGAGTTCAGCGTTGGAGTGCCCGGAAAATACCGTATTGATGGTGGCATCCATCGCAACGCGATTGCGAACTCGGGCCGAGTTACACGCGAAGCGGCTGTCGGTTGCCAGATGCGCCAGTCGCAGTACGCCGATACTCAACGATGTCCATTCCCGATCGTTCTGTACTGCAATCAGAAGGCTTCCTGTCTTGGTCGAATATGCGCCGTAGGGAGCGATCGACGGGTGCGAGAGACCCGCCTGGCGGATCATAGGACCGCCATTGGCGGCGGCGATGAATGGTACACTCATCAGTTCAGCCGCTACATCGAAAAGCGATACTGCGATGCTACATCCGTCTCCAGTAATAGCACGCCTGATCAGTGCTTCAAGTATTTGCGCATGAGCGGTGAGGCCGGTCGCAATGTCGCAGATTGAGATGCCAATTCGGTTAGGCCCGGAGTCCCGTGCACCCGTAATCGCCGCTAGACCAACCTCCGCCTGAACCAATAGATCATAGGCTTTGCGCGGCGCGTGAGGAGTATCAGCGGAGTAACCGCTGATATCGCAGGTGATTAATCTTGGATGAACTTCCCGCAGATGGGCGCTACCGAAACCGATGCGAGCTGCGGCACCTGGGCCGAGATTCTGGATGAATACGTCGGCCTTTGAGATCATGCGTTGGACTAGGGATCGTTCGTTTGCCGAGGCCAAGTCAACACGACATGATTCCTTCCCCCGATTAAGCCATACGAAGTAACTGCTGTGCCCCGCGGCATGGTCGTCATAGTGCCGAGCTGAATCGCCCTCGATACGCTCGAGCTTGATCACGCGGGCACCACCGTCGACAAGGCGACTGGTGGCGAGCGGCGCCGCGACCGCTTGTTCCAGAGACACGACCAACAAGCCCTGCAATGCGTGCGTCACCATCATTTGAACCGAACGCAAGCCGTCATCGCGATGCGCCGGTCCGGCGTCTCGGCCCACAGATCGAAAGAGCCTGTGTCCGCAGCCGCCTTGCCGCACAACGCAATAGGCTCCCCCGCGATCACAGGGCTCGCGGCTCGAAATTCGAACTCAAGCGGAGCGCGCCTAACGGCGCTCATGAATCGATCAAGCAACAGAGTCGCAGTCAATGGACCCTGAACGAGGAGGCCAGGGTAGCCTTCCACTTGCTCGGCATACGGGCGATCGTAGTGAATACGGTGCGCATTGAAGGTAAGGGCCGAATAGCGAAACAACATTACTTCATCCGGCGTAATCTCCTCGCGCCAATCCGGGGTGCGCCGGTCGGTAGCCGGGGAGGGTGAGATCGCGGCGCTCGCCGTTTCGCGGTAGACAACGTTCTGTTCTTCTTCAATTGCGAGGCCCTGCGGACCTGAAATACGGTGCACCATGCAGAGAAAGACCAGCGGCCCTCGACGACCGCGCTTGGCGGTAATGCTTCGAATTTTAGTCTCTCGGCTGACATGCTCGCCAATTTGCAAAGCACTGAGAAACTTAAGCCGGCCCCCCGCCCACATTCGACTAGCTAAGGGTATCGGCGGTAAAAATCCGCCGCGTACCGGATGTCCGTCGGTATCGATTGCGGACGAGCGAGCGATCGGCTTGAAATATAGCCAATGCCAGAGTGGGGGCATGGGATCGCCGCATCGCGGGGGCTGGGGATGATCCAAAATCGCCGCAAGTGCCGCCACTGGGAAGTCAGTCAGCGTATCCTCATCGACCTGCCGCTTGTCTATCCAGCTTTGCAGATGGTCCAGATCAAGAGCCTTCATCAGTCGACCCCGTTCCCCGGCGACCTAGGCGGCGCAGTCGCTCCGCCCGCCGCAGATGTGCTTTGTCGACCATTTTGCCGCCGACTAAAACGACCCCGGCCGTGGGGTTGGCTTCGAATGTTGCGATGACGACATCAGCCCAACGCACGGTCGCATCATCGGGTTGGAATGAGGCGTTCACCGTCGCGATCTGATCGGGGTGAATACAGAGTTTGCCCGCAAGTCCCAGTGCCAGGGCGGCATCACTTTCGACTCGCAGACCAGCTCCATCGCGCGGGTCGGGATAAGGGGTGTCGAAAGCCGGCACCCCCGCGGCGGCGGCCGCCAACATCATCGACGTGCGCGCGTAACACAATGCGGGACAAAGCTGCCCGTCTGCACCGCGTGCTGCGATACCGAGATCGGATGCGAGGTCCTCGGCTGCGAAACACAGTGCCGCCAGCCTCGGCGAGCTGGCGGTGTAATCCAAGGCCGCCATCGCGCCTGCGCTTTCCGTCACGAGTGGCATCACACGGATGGACCCGGCTGACCGATCATGCTCGTACTCGAGTACGGTGAGCTGATGATCCAGCACTGCGAGATCCTGTTTGTTTTTGCACTTCGGCAGCATTATGTAGTCGGGCGCTGCCGGTACAATCACCACCAAGTCCTCGAGGTACCATTGCGTTTGAGGTCCGTTAATGCGAACCGCAACCGGGCGTGTGCGGTTACCCCGAAGCGCTTGCAGGGCTTCCCGTCGAGCCTCCGATTTCGCTGCGGGGGCGACCGCATCTTCAAGGTCCAAAATGACGCAGTCGGCATCGCTACCGAGCGCCTTCCGCACTTTACGTGGCGCATCGCCGGGCACAAATAACAGGCTGCGGAACGACATTGCGCCTAGTCTACGACTCGCGTGTCAGGGTGCGACTATAGCTTCGCCCTATGGGTGAGCTTGGGGCGAGCTATAGTGTAGTCGCGGAGACTCAGTCATCAGGCAAACCCGGTCCAGCGCCCCAGCGCGACGATGCCGATCCAAAGGAGCAGCGACAGGCCCCCGCAGAATTTCGCGGTCTGAGTGGTCTGGTGCAATCCTCCCCATTCATCCACCTTGCGATACGGTAAGAAATGGAAGAACAGCATATTGAAGCCCGCCAGGCCCAATAGGACCAGCTTCACCTGGAAGCTGGCGATACTGCTGTACTTGGTTGCCGCCGACGCGAACAGCAGTGTCCCGAAAATGGCAGCCACGACGAAGGCCATCCACGTCCAGGGCAAGACCTCTTCGGTGAGCTGGCGCACCGTCCGGTCGCGATAGGCGAGATTGAGCAAGCGTAAATCCACCATGGCGATCGAGCCCACCACCATAGTCAGAGCCAGCACATGCACGGTCTCGATGCTGGGAAATAGCCACCCGGACTGACTGATGGAAACCGCCCAGGGCAAAGTTTCCAGCCATACGCAGAATCGTTCGATCATGATAGAAAAAACTCCTCGAGTAATCGACGTGAAGCTGACGTTCGCTGCCCGTAGCACGTCTTCGCTACGAAACGTAGGCGATCCAGCGGCCCGCGACGACAATCCCCACCCACAATGCCAGTGAAATCACCCGTGAGCTTGGCGGTGATCTGGTGCGGCGGGGCCTCGTCCCAGGAGTCGAGATTGTGATTGACCACCCGGCTGAATCCCACCGTAACCAACAGGACGGTGACCAACAGGCCCATCTTGACCTGGAACACCCAATTACCCAGCGATCGCTCAGGCTCGCCGGTGATCAAGACCACGCCGGTACAGAACAGGACGATCACGGCTATCCACATCCAAGGCACATGGGTTTTACCCACAGTTCGACTAAAACTCGTACTTCAACCCCCATCGCACCGTTCGCGGCTCTTCGGCGCGGCTCAGGCGCGTCACCTGCTCGGTGCCTGCGGCGGATACGCCGGGCACGTAACTTTGATAGTAATATTCGATGTCCTTGCCCTGGTCGTTGAGCACATTCAACACCTCGGCATAGATGGTCCAATGCGTAAGCTTGTAGGCAGCGCGTAAATTGACCATCTTTTCTGCATCCGCGGTCTTGGTGCCGCTCGGAACCAACGGATAGGGTCCAAGATATCGCAGCCGAGCACTGGCTTCCCAAGCACCTCTGACCGCAGAGAAACCCAGTTCACCGGCGCTCTTGACCGAATCTTCGATGTTGCGCCCCACAAGGTTCGGCGCGGTCAGCGCATCGTAGTCGGGATCTTGTTGGATCGAGACATAATGAGCGTGGCTACCGGTGTAAACACCATCGATCCCCAACCAGTCGACCGGCCGCCAGAATGCGACCAATTCATATCCCTGACGCTTGGAGGCACCCTTCGGCTCGACCGCATTCGAATCACCGGAGAAAACCAACTCGCTCGCCAGATCGAGCCACCAGTAGGCGGCGGTGATTTTAAAATTGCCGACTTCGAAGCGTGCACCGGCCTCGTAGCCTGTGCCTCGTACCAATCCCGGAACCGAAGTGTCCTTGTTGACCACGCCGCGCGCATCGTTCGAGTGAAAGCCCTGTCCCCAATTGCCATATAGCTCGACATGGCGATTGAGCGAATAGGCAACTCCGACTTTAGGGGAAACCTGGTAATCGTTCTTATTGCCCGCCGCGCTCCCGGCGGACAGCGCTGTGACATCGAAATTATAACCGTTCGCGCGCAGCCCTCCCATCAAGCGCAAATCTTCGATCGGAGTCCAGGTGGCTTCGCCATAGGCACCGATCGAGCCTTCTTTGATCGAGTTGTCGCTGATATTGCTTTGGTAGACACCGGCAACGGTATGGTTCAAGCCGACCTTGGCGATATGGTCGTAGCGCATCTCGGTGCCTGCTTTCAGCTCGATGGCCGCCGACTTGACCAGAGAATGCTCAAAGCGCCCTCCAACAGTCCATCGATGATCGAACTGGTCGATTTGATAGTCATAAGTCGGATCGGACAGCATGTGCCAGTCGTACACTTGTGCATAGCCGGACGCCCGCCAGCTATCGCTCAGTAATTGCGCCGAGGCGATCCAACGGTCGGTCTTGCCATACGCGGTCGTGTCGAGCGAACAGTACTGATTGGCGCAGGCCGAGGTGCCGAACGAGGCTTCGGGCGCTTGCTCGGTGGGATGCCAGCTCGCGTGATAGCCGGAGAGAGAAACGTTCAACGTGCCGAAATTGGTGAGCTGGGTATATTTTCCCCACATCGAGCCATGCTGCAGATTCTCCTTCAGCTCCCAAGGACCGTCATACGTCTTGTATTGGCCGACCAAGGTCAGCGTGCCTTCTCCCAAAGAAGTCGAGCCACCGCCGGCGAGGCGACCCCAACCGTAACCACCGCCTTCAACCGCCACGAACGGTCGCGCAAGACCGTCGATGGTCGTGAGGAACGACGCTCCCGCCATGGAAAAGTCACCGATGTCCGCGCGATACGGCCCCTTGCGATAGTCGATGCGTTGTACGACTTCGGGAATCAATCCATTGACATCCAGATACCCCTGACCATGCCCGTGACTGCGTAAGTTCCACGGCACGTCATCGACGTAGCTGGTGAAATCGGTGCCGTGATCGAGATTGAATCCTCGCAAGAAATACTGGTTGGCCTTGCCGCTGCCGGAATGCTGAGCAGCGATCAGGCCCGGGACCACTTCCAGCAATTCCGCCACTCGCAATAAAGGCCGAACGGCAAGATCCGCGCCTCCAACCGTGCCTTCACTGGCCGCGTCGGCCTTGCCTATCATTTTTTCACCGCGCCCGAAAACTACGATGGCGCCTAATTGTTCGGACTCGTTAGCCGCCACGGCCTCGGTCACCGCGCTCACCGGTGCGGCCGATTCGGTCGCCTTACCCACGGGACTTCCCAGTGTGAAAGCCCAGCTTAAACACAGGCAAACCGCCCGGGTGGGCAGGGTTCCTAACTTCACTTCGGATCCTTCATGTTGCCAGCTCCGATAAAAGGTTTATGGGTCACATTAAAATGTGCGGCTTGATAAAGATTCCACCTCGAAAGGTGGACACAAACCTGCAGTGGCGACAGATTGCTCTTGAGGAACGCCGAATTCATGTAATTTACTGTTTTTTCTAGCGTTAATTAACGTTAATCGCGACCGTGCCAGGTAAAGGCCGTGGGCCAGTTAGCACCGGCGTGAGCGGCCCCCAACGGACTCGAAGTGCGTGAAGACAAGCCGTCAGATCGTTGACGGCGCTGCAATGCCATTGTTGTCTGCGGCACACCGGACGCGGGGTTCGGGGGTGATTTAAAATCGCATGTGCGATTCGCGACTAGGCTGCCCGGAATAAGACAGCAATTGCGCTAGGAGGGATTCCGAAGAAGACAGATTTTATTTCTGGGGGCGATCGTCCTTACCGTTCCGGTGGGGTGACTCCCTTTCAAACAGAAGTAGGCGCGTTGCCCCCCCCTTCGTTTGCCCATTGCGCGTCCGCTGCGTGGTCAGTGGTTAACTCAGCAGTCTTTGCGGCATTGCGTTTCACCGCGATATAGATGCCCGCCAACGTCAAAAGCAACAATGCCCGGCGAATCATTTTCTGCTTCTCCTGAATGAAGGTTGATCTAGCACTGGCAATTATACGCTTCGTCCTCATCAGTCCCATCAGCGCGAGCGCACACCTAAGGTAGGACAACACCGCGAGTTGCTGTCGCGGCAACTGCGCCCTTACCCCCAAACGCAAGATCGCTTACTTGAGCTTGTCGGCGATCTTGGCGAGTCCCGCCTCAGCACAGGCCTCATCCTTGGCACTACCGGGCGCGCCCGAGATGCTCACGGCGCCAATAATTTTACCGCCAACCTTCACCGGCAAGCCACCGCCGAGGACGATCATGTTTGGGTCAGGGTTCGGCCCCGGAGGAAGCCCCATCGGTTGCCCAGGAACAGGGGTCGGGCGCGTACCGGGTTGAATTCCCACCGAAACGCCGAATTGGGCGGAACTCATGCCGCTCTTAATCACGGTATATGCCTTACGTCGACCCACCTCCACGGTCATGGGAATGGTCGCGTCGGCCCGCATCACCAATTTGGTGTTGAACTCGGTATTCATATAGGTCGCGGTGACGTTGTAGCCATTGGCCTTGCAGGCAGCGATCGCAGCTTCCGCCCACTCGGTGGCCACGGCCAGCGGCAGTTCGTCGGCGGGCGGTAATGGCACCCCCGGGGGTTGCGCCGGCATCCCGGGCGGTTGCGCCGGCATCCCGGGCGGTGGCGCCGGAATTGGTTGCCCATTGGCTTGAAAGCTAACAAGCACGGCCAAAATTGCGCGCGTCAGTCTTCGCTTCATGTGACCCTCTCGGTTAGGTTGATCCATGAACTATAGCTCCTTGCGCGCGTGTTATGTTCGCTCTTTCTCGAGGTGGCATCCTAATACGGGTCCCGCGCTACAGGCTAACATTTGCATGACGATCTCCGTCGCGATTTTTGTTTTTCCGGACGTCGAAATTTTGGATTTCGCGGGGCCCTACGAGGTCTTTACCACCGCTTCGCGGGTGTTCATGAACTCGAACTCGTCAGCGGCCGCACCGTTCAGCGTCTTTACCGTTGCCCGCGACATTGGAACTGTTCGCGCCAGAGCTGGGCTCGTGGTCACGCCGGATTGCACCTTCGCCAGGCACCTTCCGATCGATCTCTTGATCGTTCCAGGTGGAATTGTCACAGTCGAACTTAAGACGCCTGCGGTCACGCGGTGGATTAAACGCACGGCCGCCAATGCGAAGCTTACCGCCTCGGTTTGCACTGGCTCATTCCTATTGGCACAGGCCGGTCTGCTCGAAGAAAAAAGTGCCACCACTCATTGGGAAGATGTCGGCGACCTTAAGGCGATGTTTCCGTCGCTCACGGTCATTGAGCATCAAAGGTGGGTCGACCAAGGCTCCATTGTGACGTCGGCCGGAATCTCCGCAGGCATTGACATGAGTCTGCATCTTGTCGAACGCCTATGTGGCAGGGAACTGGCGCTCCGCACCGCACGACAAATGGACTTCGATTGGCATGAAAACAAAAACTCAGGAGGCCCGCAATGCGCACGCCGATATTCCAGATAGATGCTTTCACCTCGCGTCGCTTCGCAGGAAATCCGGCCGCCGTGATGCCGCTTGAGGCCTTTCTGGCTGATGCCGTGATGCAATCTATTGCCGCGGAGAACAATCTCGCCGAGACCGCGTTTATCGTGCCGGATGGCCGCGACTATCGGCTGCGCTGGTTCACGCCCACGTCCGAGGTGCCGCTTTGCGGTCATGCCACCCTGGCCAGCGCAGCGGTAGTCATGGAGCGACTGGAGCCCGGCCGCAGCCAGGTAATCTTCCACTCTGCAAGCGGTCCTCTGACCGTGAGCCGAATCGATGCGGGTTATATCATGGACTTTCCGGCTCGATATGCCGAACCTATTTCAGTCCCGCCAGGGCTAAGCGATGCACTCGGCGTCGTTCCCATCGAGGTTGTCGCCGATACCATCAACTACATCGCTTTGCTGGAAAGCGCGCAGGTTGTCCGTGATCTCGCTCCCGATATTGTGGCGATCGCCCACATGGACCGCAGCGGTGTCATCGTCACTGCGCCGGGGGACGGCACCTACGATTTTGTCAGCCGCTATTTCGCACCGGCAATAGGCGTACCGGAAGATCCCGCGACCGGCAGTGCGCACTGCGGGTTGGCGCCCTACTGGGCTAAACGATTGAACAGGACGGTATTTCGCGCCTTCCAGGCCTCGCAGCGCGGCGGGGAAATAATTTGCCGGTTAGCCGGCGATCGTGTCGAGCTTCAAGGGACGGTCGTGTTCTATATGGAAGGCCAAGTCGAGATCTGAATACGTTCACCGGCGGTACGACCCGCCGCGTCTCTTGCATGAAGTAGGGTAGGATTGCGATGCGTCGGGGTGCCGTACTTGGTGCCAATGGGATGATCGCGGGAGTTATTCATGGGCAAGGCATTGGATGGAGTTCGTATTCTCGATTTCACCCATGTGCAGTCAGGGCCGACTTGCACGCAGCTGCTGGCGTGGTTCGGAGCCGATGTGATCAAGATCGAGAAGCCCGGAGGCGGAGACATTACACGCGAACAACTGCGCGATATTCCCGACGTCGATAGCCTGTATTTTACGATGCTGAACCACAACAAACGTTCGGTCACCCTGGACACCAAGAGCGACGGCGGTAAGCAAGTGCTCGAAAGACTAGTCAAACACTGCGACGTGTTGGTGGAGAATTTCGCCCCCGGCGCGCTCGACCGAATGGGGTTCACGTGGGAGCGCATTCAGGAACTGAACCCGCGCATGATCGTCGCGTCCGTCAAAGGGTTTGGTCCCGGCCCCTATGAAGAGTGCAAGGTGTACGAGAATGTCGCTCAGTGCGCGGGCGGCTCGGCTTCGACCACGGGCTTCGAGGACGGCCCGCCGTTGGTCACGGGTGCGCAAATCGGCGACAGTGGCACTGGCCTGCATTTGGCGCTGGGCATCGTTGCCGCGCTCTATCAACGCAATGCCACGGGCCGTGGACAGAAAGTGCTTGCAGCAATGCAGGACGGCGTGTTGAACCTTTGCCGCGTCAAGCTTCGAGACCAACAGCGGCTCGCGCGCACGCAAGTCATGAAAGAGTATCCGCAATACCCGAACGGGGTGTTCGGCAGCGCGGTGCCGCGCACCGCGAACGCATCGGGCGGCGGGCAGCCGGGGACCATCGTGAAGTGCAAGGGCTGGGAGAAAGATCCCAATGCGTACCTCTATTTCATAGCACAAGCGCCGGTCTGGAAAGCTATTTGCAAAGTTATTGGCAAAGAACATTGGTTGGCGGATCCGAGCTTCGCCACGCCCGATGCGCGATTGTCCAGGCTCACGGAGGTTTTTGCCGCGGTGGAGGCGTGGACCGTCACGAAAACCAAATTCGAGGCGATGGATCTGCTCAATGAGCACGACATTCCATGCGGCCCCATTCTATCGATGGAGGAACTCGCCATTGAGCCCTCATTGCGCGCGACGGGCACCATCGTCGAAGTCGACCACCCGCAGCGCGGCAAGTATTTAACGGTAGGAAATCCTATCAAGATGAGCGATTGCTCGACCACGGTGACTCGATCTCCGTTGCTGGGTGAGCATACGAATGAAGTACTGGCGGAGCTGGGCTACGCAACCACAGACGTCGCCATGCTTCGATTGAAAAAAGTGATATAAAACCCGGGTGAACCCGCGGCAAATTTGCGTCGTCCTGCACTTGCCGTAAGATTCGGCCGTCAGTCGGGGCGAACATTCAGGGGGCGCGAGTGAAAATAGCGATTGTCGGCGTCGGGGCGATTGGCGGCTACCTCGGGGCTCGTCTCGCGCTCGCCGGTGAAGATATGACCTTCATTGCGCGCGGAGCCAACCTAGAGGCCCTGCGTACTCGCGGCATTCGGCTCATTTCGGCCGATGGCAGCGAGCAATCGGTTCCGAAGGTCAAGGCGACGGACGATTACGCGGCTGCCGGTCCGCAGGATATGGTCGTGCTGGCGATGAAGGCGCATCAAGTTGCAGCGGTCGCAGCCGATGTGCCGAAGTTGTTCGGCCCCCAAACCGTCGTGGTTCCGATGCAAAACGGTATTCCCTATTGGTATTTTCACCGGTACGCGGGAGAACTTGCCGGCACTCGCGTGGCGAGCGTCGATCCCACGGGCACAATCAGCGAACACATTCCCTGCGAACGCGTCGTCGGGTGTGTCGTCTATCCAGCCGCCGAGTTGATTGCCCCGGCGGTGATCAAGCACGTCGAAGGGAATCGTTTCCCCGTGGGCGAGCCTGATGGCACCGCCAGCGGACGGGCAGCGCGCGTATCCGAGTGTTTCGTCAGAGGCGGCATGCAGGCGCCGGTGCTGAGCGACATTCGCTCTGAAATCTGGCTGAAGCTCTGGGGAAATCTCACTTTCAATCCTATCAGTGCCCTATCGCGGGCTACGCTCGCCGGCATTTGTCAATATCCTCCGAGCCGTGCGCTCGCCGCTGCCATGATGACGGAAGCGCAGATCATCGCCAATAAACTCGGTGCGACTTTACGGGTCTCGTTGGAGAAGCGCATTGCCGGCGCCGAACGCGTCGGCCATCACAAAACCTCCATGCTGCAAGATGTCGAAGCCTCGCGCGTGCTGGAGGTCGACGCCCTTTTGGGATCGGTGGTGGAGCTGGCGCGATTGACCAATACGCCGACGCCGCACATCGATACGGTGTACGCACTCACCAAGCTGCTGGCAAAAACGCTGGTCGATGGGAACGCCCGCGCGGCATGATTTCGAGCGTGGGAAGGCTGCGTCTAGCCCACAATCAGTATCCAGGCAAAAACCAGCAGCCCCAGGAATAGCGTTTCGGCTGCAATGAGTGCCAGCGCCGGCGCACCGACGGTCATCATGTCGCGCAATGACGTTTTCATCCCGAGCGCTGCCACGGAGATCACCAACAGCCATTTGGATGCCGCGGTGAGGATGGACGTGACCAGCGGCGGTACTACGTGAAGGGCGTCGAGGCCGGCAAGCGCCACGAAGCCCACGAGGAAACCCGGCAGCACCGAGATTTTTTTTCGCCCGGAATCGATATCGGCCGCACCACCTCGCTGTGCGTATATCCAAGTAATAATCAATACCGTCGGCAATAGCATCGCAACACGCATGAGCTTGACGATGGTTGCCGCATCGCCGGCAGCGGGCGAGGAGGCGTAACCCGCGGCCACGACCTGGGCTACGTCGTGGATAGATCCGCCCAAGAATCGCCCTGTCTGGATCGGATCGAGCTCCAGGTGAGATAACAGTGCGGGGTATAGCACCATGGCCATGGTGCTATATGTCGTAATGCAGGCGATCACAACGACGGTGTCGCGCTCGGATTCTTTGCGAGGTAATGCCACTGCGATGGCCATAGCCGCGGACGCACCGCAAATACCCACGGCGCCGCCGGAGAGCAGGCCAAAACGCCAGTCTAGATTCAGCATCTTGGCGGCTATCCAACCAAAGACAATCGTGGCGGGGACCGTCACGATCACCATGACGGCCGTGGACCACCCCAATGCCCCCACTTGGCTGAAAGAAATGCGCAAGCCAAGCAAAGCCACGCTCACACGCAGCAACGTCCGGGCGGAGAGATTGATGCCCGGTAAATAGCGTGCCTCGCTTGACAGTGCATTGAGCGCCATGCCTAAGAGCAGCGCGAAAATCACTGGCGGCGCGCCGTAGTGATCAGAAAGATACGTCGCGGCAAGCCCCACGGTAGTGGTGGCGGCGAGACCGGGAGCGATGCTTTCGCAGGACGCGCGCAGGGCGGCAATGCGCATTGCCGCCCTAGCAGCCGGTCGAGCTTGCAAGCGATAAGTGCGCGGTAATTACTCTGAGAGCCACAACAATGATTGCACCATGACTGCAAATAAAGGTATAAACTAAAGCAGTTGTTTTACTAAAAAAGATAGCCTATCATGATCCCATAAAGAGATCGCGTTGGTATTTTGCAAGGGGGTAAATAAAGATGTGCATATTTACTGGCTTCAATGTGCGCGCAGCGTTGGGATGCGTGCTGCTATGCGGATTGACCGGAGCCTTCGCTCAATCCACGAGTCCGGATTCCCGGGCGGCGCGGCCGCTCGATAGCGCCCAATCGGGTTCCGCGAACGCATTGCAGGAAATCGTCGTAACTGCCGAGAAACGCGCGGAGCCCATCGACAAAGTGGGCATGACGATCAGTGCGTTTGACGCCTCGACGCTCGAGACTCAGGGCATCACCGACGTTGCCGAGCTGGCGCACATCGTTCCTGGACTGACCTATACGCACAGCAACACCGGCACGCCGGTGTACACGTTGCGCGGCATTGGCTTTTATGAGACCTCTTTGGCCGCGTATCCGGCGGTCAGCGTCTATGAAGACCAGGTACCCTTGCCATTTCCATTGCTCACCAGCCATCCGGACTTGGACATAGAGCGAGTGGAGGTTCTAAAGGGCCCGCAAGGAACGCTATTTGGCCAGAATTCCACCGGTGGAGCGATCAATTTCATAGCGGCGAAGCCCACGGATTACTTTACGACCGGCTGGAACGCGACCTATGGACGGTTTAATCGCGCGAGTGTGGACGGTTTCGTCAGCGGCCCGCTGAGCGGCACACTGACCGCCCGGGCGGCGATCAGCGAACAGGTGGGCAGCGATTGGCAGCACAGCTATACGCGAACCGCCTCGCTTGGCGCCACGCACGTGACCATCGCTCGCCTGATCGCCGACTGGAAGCCCGTCGAAGGGCTGCGCTTCGAATTCAATGTCAACGGTTGGCTCGATAGGTCGGATCCGCAGGCCGCTCAGTTCTATAAACTAGATTTGCAGTTGGCGGCAACGGCTCCGCGGGCTTTGGTGAACTATCCAATCGCGCCTCAAAAAGCGACCTCGGCCGATTGGGGGCCGCAACGGCCGACCGGCGACCAAACGTTGTTTCAAGCCTCGTTGCGCACCGAATACGATGTAACGAGCGACGCGACCATCACCTCATTGACATCGTACGTCAACGGCACGCGCAATGATGTGCTTGATCCGGATGGGATGGCGATCAATGGGTACGGGCTGTATGCCGCGGGCTCCATTCACAGCGTTTCTCAAGAGCTACGAATTGCCAATGCCGGTACTGACCGGCTGCGCTATACCGTCGGCGCGCTCTTCGAGCGTCAGGACGTATACGACCATGGCATTCTGACGTACACCGATTCTTCCATTCCGGGAGCTTACGGCTTTGCCGACAATGGCATGTGGTCAGACCAGAGGATGACCAATGCTGCGGGGTTTGCGAATTTGGATTTTGATTTGACCGACAAAAATACTTTGAAGGCAGGCGCACGGTTCACCCAGGCAAACCGTGACGACGTCGGATGCACGTATGATCCGGGCGACGGCAATATCGCCGCAACCTTTACCTTTCTGTCTTCTAGATTTCGCGGAACCCCGACTCCACCGATAAAGTCTGGCGGCTGCACCAACTTAAACGCTGCATTTCTGCCGGTACTTTTCAGCGAACGCCTCGATCAAAACAACGTATCTTGGCGCGTTGGCGATGACTACAAGCCGTCCGATACCTTGCTGTTGTATGCCGATGTGGCGAAGGGATATAAGGCGGGCAGCTTTGCGCAATCGCCGGCATCGACCACGGCACAGTTAAAGCCTGTCACTCAGGAGTCGGTCATAGACTACGAAGCGGGATTTAAGCAACAGCTCTTCGAACACAGGGTCTCGGTCGACGGCGCAATTTTCTACTATGACTATCGGGACAAGCAGCTGCGATCCAAGCTCGTCGACCCGATCTTCGGCGTCCTCGATCAGTTGGCCAATATTCCGAAATCGTCGGTCAAAGGAGCGGAACTAGCCATCAATGTGGCGCCGCTACCCGGCCTGCAGGGCAATGTGGCGCTTACCTATTTGGACTCGGCAATTAATGAATTCATCGGGGTCAATGGGCTGGGAGTTAGAAAGAATTACGCAGGCACCTCCATACCGTTTGCACCAAAGTGGAGTGCTACGGCGGGCATGGACTATGAATGGCCATTTTCTAACACGATGAGCGGCTTTGTGGGTGCCACCTTGACCGCGAATAGCAAGACCTTCGCCGCCGTCGGGAATGATCCGACAGTAGAAATCCAAAGTTACGCATTGCTGGATCTTCGCGCCGGGGTCGAAACAGGCGACCGCCGTTGGCGACTGCAATTTTGGGGAAGGAACGTGACGAACAAGTACTACTGGAACAATGCGATCGTCGTCTATGACCAACAAGTAAGATATGCCGGTCAGCCGGCGACCTACGGCGTTACCGCAAGCTATCGGTACAAATAGGCTACCGGTACCTATACCGATCGCGGCCGCCATCGGTTAAGCGGGACGACCGATTACTGGAGATGCCACAGACCGTGCTCGCGAGGATATAAGACATGCCGATCGACCGTCCGAAGCTTGCGACCGAAAATCCCTTGATGATGATCGGGGGCAAGCGAGTGGCCGCGCTTTCCGGCAAGACCATCGATGTGTTCGATCCTGCAACCGGTACAACCATCGCCGCGGTTCCTGACGGCGGAGCGCGCGATGCAGATAATGCGGTGGTGGCGGCCACGGAAGCGCTCAAGCGCGGGCCATGGGCAGAGTACACGGCCTCGGCGCGCGCAAAGGTCCTGTGGCGCATCGCCGATCTGCTCGAGCAGAACGTGGAAGAGCTCTCGCAGATGGAATCGCTCAACAACGGCATGCTGCCGCGGCTCGCGGCAGGCACGGTGGTCTACGCGGCGGAAATGTTCCGCTATTACGCGGGTTGGGCGACGAAATTCGGCGGCAAGACAACCAATCTGAATGGCAACCATCGCCGCATCCATGCTTTCACTCTGCAGCAACCCATCGGCGTCTGTGCCTTCATTACTCCATGGAACGCCCCGATCCCGCTCACCTGCCTGAAGCTCGCCCCCGCGCTCGCCGTCGGATGCACCGGCATCATCAAGCCCGCGGAAGAAACGCCGCTGACCACACTGCGCATCGCGGAACTCATGATGCAGGCAGGACTACCCGATGGCGTCGTGAATGTGCTGACGGGTCATGGCCACACCGCGGGTGCGGCGCTGGCGGCGCATCACAGTGTGCGCAAGATCGCCTTTACCGGTTCAACCGAGGTGGGCAAGCTCATTGCCACCGCAGCGACCGGGAATCTTAAGAAGGTGACGCTGGAGCTGGGCGGAAAATCGCCCACCGTCGTGTTCGATGATGCGGATATGAGCCTGGCAATTCC
This sequence comes from Pseudomonadota bacterium, assembly GCA_030775625.1. Classification (GTDB taxonomy): domain Bacteria; phylum Pseudomonadota; class Gammaproteobacteria; order Steroidobacterales; family Steroidobacteraceae; genus Bog-1198. The sequence continues at coordinate 43,115 of JALYIW010000057.1, forward strand.
GGGCGCGGCGCAGGCGATTTTCACCCATTCAGGACAGATCTGTTTTGCCGGCTCGCGCCTCTTTGTGCAGCGTAAATCCTTCGACAGGGTCGTGTCAGACATCGCGTCGCTGGCGAAGAACATGAAGATTGGTGGTCCCTTCGAAGAGAATTCGCAGATCGGCCCGCTGATTTCCGCAAAGCAGCTGTCCCGAGTGACCGGCCTCATCGCCAGCGGTCTCGAAGACGGTGCGAAAATACTCACGGGCGGCAACCGGTTCGGTGAGCATGGCTATTTCATCGAGCCCACCGTGCTGGTCAACCCCCGGGAAGGCGCGCGCGTGCTGAGCGAGGAAATCTTTGGGCCTGTGCTTTGCGCAATGCCGTTCGATGACATCGAGGATGTGATGGAGCGCGCCAACGATACCAGCTATGGGCTCGCTGCCACTGTGTGGACGCGCGACATAAACAAGGCCCATCGTGTGGCGCAGCAATTCGAGTCCGGATGCGTGTGGATTAATTGCGCGTTTCTCAGCGATCCGTCGATGCCGGGCGGCGGCTACAAACAATCCGGCTGGGGCCGCGAAGGGGGCGAGGAGGGCCTCCAAGCCTATATCGAAACCAAGAAGGTGTTCGCGCTTCTCACGTAGTGGAGTCGATCGCGACGCTCGATAAATTTGCATAGCGTGTGCAAATAGATATACTGGTCGCCCACTTTAACGGATACGACATGCCATTTCTGCGTAATGCTTGGTACATGGCTGGATGGGTCAAGGATCTCAAACCGGGCGAGATTTTGGCGCGTACCATCTGCGATGAGCCCATCGTTTTTTTTCGGAACTGGAACGGCGTGAGTGGCGCGCTCGAGGACCGCTGCTGCCATCGCCACTATCCGCTGTCGCTTGGAAGCGTCGTGGGCGACACCATCCAGTGCGGCTACCATGGCTTTCAATATGACGCGAGGGGCGTGTGTGTAAAAATTCCCTCACAGCCGCAAATTCCGAAAAGTGCGCGGGTGAAATATTACGCCTTAGTGGAGCGCCATCAATGCCTATGGATCTGGCTGGGCGAGCCGCAGAACGCTGACATATCGATGATACCAAACCTTGCGTTCCTCGACGACCCGAATTGGGGCTGGCGCGGCACGCTGTATCCGGTCAAGAGCCGCTACCAGTTCATCATCGAGAATTTAATGGACCTCACGCACCTGGCTTTTGTGCACACCACAACGATCGGCAACTCTGCGGTGATCGATCAAGCCGAGGTGACAACGATCCGCGGCGAGGACGAAGTGCGGGTGGAGCGATGGATGATGAACACCGATCCGCCGCCGACTTACGCGAAAATCGGAGATTTCAACAACCAAAAAGTCGACCGTTGGCAGCTCCTGCGCTACACCAAGCCCTCGATCGTTCGACTGTGGACCGGTGCAGCGCCGCACGGCACGAACGCGCGTGAGAATCTCACCAAGTATGGGGCGCCGGACGGGGGCAAGCTTGGCGGCGTCGGCTTCGTCAACGTCAATCTGATCACGCCGCAAACACCGACATCCACGCTTTATTTCTGGGCTCAAGGGCAGGACCTGCGACCGGATGATCGGAGCATGACGGACATGGTGTTCGAACAGGCTGATACGGCGTTCAAACAGGATTGGGCTTTGTTCGAGCAGCAGCAGATCCGTACCGACCAGAAACCCGATGCGCCCCGCGTCAGCGTGCACGCGGACGTTGGTGGGGGGTATTCGATCAACATGCTGAATAAGGCGATCGACGCAGAGCAGTCGCGATCGCACGCTTAGGGAGGGCTGTATGACCAGGCGTCTTGAGGGCCGGGTAGCGATCGTCACTGGGGCAGCGCAGGGTATCGGAGCGGTCTACGCCGAGGCGCTTGCCGCGGAAGGGGCGGCCGTTGTCGTGTCCGACGTGCTCGATGCCGGCCCCGTGGCCCGGGCGATCACGGCAGCGGGCGGCCGGGCGCTGGCGGTGAAAAGCGACGTCACCGACGCCAAATCGGTGCAGGCGATGGCGGCCGATACCTTAAGTACGTTCGGCACAATCGACATCCTCGTCACCAACGCCGGGCTCTTTGCCACCCTTGCCCCGAAGCCGTTTATGGAGATTGACAGCGCCGAATGGGCCAGGGTGATGGACGTCAATGTTCGCGGCATATTCGAGTGTGTAAAGGCCGTTGCGCCGGAAATGCGCCGCCGCCGCTACGGCAAGATAGTCAACATCGCTTCGGCTACGGTGTTCAAAGGCGTACCGATGATGCTGCACTACGTTACCTCCAAGGGTGCAGTGCTCGCCATGACTCGCAGCCTCGCTCGGGAGCTGGGAGACGACGGCATTCGCGTGAATACGCTCGCCCCGGGCCTCGTGATGAGCGAAAACGTCATCGCCAATCCTGCCTGGAAGGGCGCCATCGTCGCTAACAACGTTGCCAGCCGGGCGATAAAGAAGGAGCTCGTTCCCGCGGACCTCACTGGGTCGCTCATATATCTGTGCTCAGCCGAAAGCGATTTCGTCACCGGTCAGGTGGTGATCGTCGACGGCGGCTCCGTCATGCACTGAGCGAAAATTCGTTCACCCCATTCCTCGGAAAGCTAAGTCCATGACCTACGAAACGCTCAAATACGAAAAACGCGGTGCGACGGCGCTGATCACGCTAAATCGCCCCCAGGCGCAAAATGCATTCGACGTGAAAATGATTCAGGAGCTCAAGGCGCTCTGGGCTGACTTTAAATATGACGACACTCTCGCGGTAGCCGTTGTAACCGGCGAGGGAGAGAAATATTTCTGTGTCGGCGCCGACGTCAAGGACTTTGTCGAATCCGCTGAGCGCTCGAAATTCGTGACTCGGGACGAGGGTATCCGATACATGACCTCGAAGCAAAATCACTGCTGGAAGCCGGTCATCAATGCGATCAATGGGATGGTCGTCGGGGGCGGCTTTCACTTCGTCGATGCCGCCGACATCAACATTGCCGCGGACAACGCATGCTTCTTCGATACCCATGTAGCACTCGGCCTCGTTCCTGCCTTCGAGCCCATCGAGCTGCTGCGACGTCTGCCTTACGAGACGGTGTCGCGCATGTTTTTGTTAGGGAAACGCGAGCGAATGAGCGCGACCCGGGCCTGCGAATTGGGGCTGATCTCGGAGGTCACGACCCGCGAGCGGCTGATGCCGCGCGCAATGGAGCTTGCGCAAATCCTCTCCGAGCAGAGTATTCCGGTGATGATGGCGACGATCGAGGTCATGTACAAAAGCCGCGAACTTGGCGCTCACCAGGGCATCCTTCAGGGACTGATGCTGCGCGAGATTGCAGGCCGTTCGGTGATCACGCAAAAAATCGGCACTGTCCCCCCGACGCGCAACCGATGAATATCGCGCAATTATTGACGGCAACTTTGCGGCAAGTGGACCCGCAGCGAGTGGCGTTGGCGGACCCCGATGGTTCACGTACCTTCGGCGATTTCACGCACCGCCTCGCGGCACTGACCACTTGGCTACGGAGCCGGGGCTTTGGTCCCGGCCAGCGGATCGGCATCCTGTCGCGCAATTCCATCGACTATCTCGAGGCATGGTGGAGCGTTATAGCCATTGGCGCAACCGCCGTGCCGCTCAACTTTCGCCTCGTTGCGGCCGAGCTGCGGCGAATAATCGCAGCAAATCCGCTGAGCGCCTGTTTTTGCAGTGCTGAGCTCGTGGGATTACTCGGCGAAGCTGACGACTGTCTGGCCGAAAAGCCGGTAATTGTGTGGGGTGGCGACGTCGCCGGCATGCCTTTCGAAGTGCGTCAAATCGAGGACCTCGTGGCGCAGAGTCGATGCGAACTCGAAGTGACTGCGGTTGCCGATGAGGCACCATTCTCGATCATTTACACAGGCGGCACCAGCACGGGTTCGCCCAAGGGCGTAATCCGCACGCATGGCAACGCGACCGCACACGCGTTTCTGGCGCCCGGGCACAATTTTTCGGGGCGTCGGCGCACGGTGCTCTGCAGTACTCCGCTGTTCCATGCTGCGGGCCAAATCGGTTTGTTCAACTTGCTGGTGGGCGGCGCGGTGGTGCTATCGGGCCGCGGATTCGACACAAGACAGTTCCTGGAACTCGTCAATCGCTACCAAGTCGAGGCGGCGTTTGTGGTGCCGACCATAGTGATCGAGTTGACTCAAATCACGGGGGTGGCCCATGTGCCGTCGCTTCGAGAACTGCGATGCGGCTCGGCTCCGTTGCCGCTCGAGGTGGCGCGCCGGCTTGTTGCTAAGTTCCCCGGCGTGTGGTTCGGGAACGGAGCCGGCTCGACGGAGGCGGGGACCTATGCGGTCGTGGGCTGGGAGGAGATGTCAGCCCACCCTTATGGCTGCGTCGGACGTGCGCCACTCGGCCAGGAGGTGCGCATTTTTTCCGAACAGGGAGCAGAGTTGGCGCCGGATGGCATGGGCGAAATCGTTATTCGTGGCGGCCAGGTTTCACCGGGTTTCTGGGGACAACCGGAGCGGACCACGGAGGTGTTCAGAGAGGGTTGGCTCAAGACCGGAGACCTCGGCTGGATTGATCAGGAAGGGCTGCTTTACCTGGTAGACCGCAAAGATGATCTGATCATCTCGGGTGGCGAAAACGTATACGCACGAGAAATCGAGGAAATTCTCTATGCAGTCTCGGGAGTCGCCGAGGCTGCGGTGGTAGCAATGGGCGATCCGCGCTGGGGCGAGGTGCCGGTTGCCGCGGTCGTCGCCGCTCCGGGCGCCTCGCCCCTCTGCGACATCGAGAGCGCGCTCGAGCAAAAACTCGCTCGATACAAGCACCCGCGCAAGATCGTTCTGTTTGAATGGCTGCCGAAGACTGCGGTCGGAAAAATCGACAAGCGGGAATTGCGCGCGCGCTTCAGGCAGATTACCCCTGAGCCCGCCGCATGAGTTCCTTGGTATCTAACGGCTACGGCGCCGGCATGGTGCTGCATCGCATCGCCCTATCAGCCCCCCGAAAGGTCGCCCTGTCCGAGGATGGGCGGGCACTCACGTATTCGCAGTTAGCATCCAAAGCGCTCGCCTGGATGGAGGTCTTTGAAGACTCTTACGCCAAAAATGGTTTCGCGGCGGCTGTATATGCAACTCAATCGCCGATTGATCAAATCGCCTCTACGTGGGGCGCTTTACTTTCCCGTTGTCCGCTCGCGTTGCGAAACGGCAAAGCCCTCCACGATCCGGCATGGCCCCTATCGATCATCAAGCGCAGTAGCGTGCCGCAGCCGCCATACCCCTCACATCGTGCCATCATTGCGCCACAACCGCACGATGCACCCGCGCTGCTCATTGCGGCTCCCGATGGCGGCAGCGGCGCCATTGTATGGACGCAGCGTACTTTGGCGCTCGCATGGGCGATCTGTTCGCCTCCGGCCGGCTCCGTAGGGGTATATCAGCGGCCGCTATCCGGGCCGTCGACCTGGTCGTCATGTTTCGGAGTGTTCGTCGGGCGCGGTCTTGCGGTGATACAGCCCTTTACGCCGCAGGGTGCGTGGCTACGAGCGCTCGACGGACCCGGCGTTACCGATGTGCACCTCACCATGGACGAGGCGCACGGACTTTGTGGACTGTGTGATGGCGCGAGCCGTAGCGTGCGCCGGGTCTTCGTCTGGAACAATGCAGCCATCGACGAGGATGTGCTGCGCGCGCTGGCCGCGCGATTTACCTCCGCCTCGATATCGCGCGTTCTGGAATCTCCGGGCGGTCCCCTGACCGTCGCGACATTAAATGAGCTGACCCAGCGTGGTATGGATTGGATCGGGAACCCCATTTTGGGGACAGAATTGACGATAGAGCGCAGCGGCTCCTCGTCCACCGTGATCGCGAACTCCATTTGCACCGGTTCGATGGCCTCGCATGCAGCCCACCAAGGCCTACTTTTGACAGAGCCTCCCACCTTCCGATGCCATGTGCGTCTCGATGCGAATTCTGCAATCTTTCTCGAAAAGGATACCGCCGATGCTTGAAGCCTATGTACCACCGGTCATCACGGAAGCCGAGCCGGTATTCATCCGACATGCCGGCGAGGTTGCGCATGAAGAGGTAAGGGCCTGCTTGGTCCTGTTGCTGTCCGTGCGGTTGCAGAATGACCTCAATCACATCCAATTCATGCACGGTTATGGTCTGGCGCCATATGGGGATGAACACTATCCCGAGGAGAATCGCGCTCTCATGCTTGAGTGGGAGAAACAAACGCGCCGGATGAGGCGCGTCGCCGATGAGCTGGCATTACTGGGGGCGGATGCCCAAGCGATAATCTCAGAGGCAAATTACTGGTTGGAAAAAGGCGAGTTCAAAGCCCGTCTATTCAAGACGTCGATCGATAGCTGGGCGGACATGGGAGTGTGGCGCTGGCTGAGGGCTAGGGCGCACTGCTACCGGGGAATGACAGAATTCGGCTCCATTTATGTACCGCTCTCCGACATCGCTTTTCAGACCTACTTTGACCTGGGCCTGGCGCGATGGCCGGAAAGTGCGACTGACGCCCCTATTTTGCGGGTGCGCGCACTGGTCCGCAATGGCGATCGGGAAGCCGTGCTAAAGGCATTTCGCAAGTGGTACCCAATGTGCATCGAATATATGACGCAAGACAACGAGTTCGAAGAACGCTGCCTTGATTTACGTCTCTGCACTCGAGGACTCACTATGATGCGCCCGGCGTTCGAGCGCGCAGTGCGAGATGACCTTAAGAATATCGGTCTTCGAGTCGAAGCATAAATAGCAACCAAAGGAAAGTCAGATGAGTGCGACGGTGAACTTAAAGCGCGTTGGAGCGGACGGCAAGACGAAGCAAGGTGCGGGCGGATTTGCCCGTGACCGTGTGCGTATCTATCCGGCGTTTTACCAGCGGCCGGAGGAACTGAGCGATGAATATCGCGAATACCTCATCAAAGTATTGACTGTTCAGCTGTCCTCGGAGTACCAGGATCGCTCCAGACGTCCTATTGCCCCTAGCGCCGAATGGATCGAAGACGTCGGGATCCAGTTGCGCGGCGAAACAGAGCATGGATTGGGGCTGGTGGATTTGTTGCGATCGCTCGGCGTGGATCCGATGCCTTATGTAGAAAAGGCGCAAAACGCCTCCCCGGACGCCCGCCTGCTCGACGTTTTTCGTAAGATCATCCGCTTTCAAGTCGAAGGCACGGCGACGTCCGACGAGCTTTGGATCAGCGTCGGCATAGGCCGATGGCTGGTGGAACGCGGTGGCGGATATCAGAGTCTTGGTGCGATCGGCTCCAACTATCTGCCTTGGGCATCATGGTCTGCCCGCAACTTCAAGGACGAGGGCTTCGAGCATTCCAATTCCGGGAAACTCATCGCCAAAGCGGCGATCGCGCGCGGGCAAAAACATACCGTGCAGTTGATGTTTACCGAGATTTGGCGCTACGCCGTCGATATGTTCGGACAGACCGACTCCTCGAACATCCGAAAATTCCTCGAGCTGGGTATCAAGACAGTCGGGAATCGCGAGGTGAGGCTCGCCTGGCTCGCGCATATCAAGGCCGAAGCCGAGGAACTCGGCGTCCAGCTGCCACCAGATCCCTTGAAGGGACACCGGGGTGATTACTCCAACTAGTCGGGAGCTCTGAATGTCAGAAAAAACGCGTTGCATCGCGATTCGAAAATTGGCCGAAGGCGTGGCGGTCATTGAGTTGAATCGACCAGAAAAACGCAATGCCATTAATGTGCAAATGTCGATGGCGCTGGTCGCGGCCCTGGCACGCTTGGAGAAGGATAAGTCTGTCCGCGTTCTGGTGATTGGAGCGCGTGGAAAGGCATTCTGTGCCGGCCACGATCTGGGTAGCGAACACCCCTTGGACATCGAACTGCGGGAGCGCGGATCGACTTCGGAAGGAAAATTCGTTGTCGAGCAGGAGATGGTGGACGAGCTTCTACTCAAGGCCAGAAATTTTTCCAAGCCAACCATTGCCAGGGTGCAGGGTGCGGCCATTGCCGCCGGATGGGCGCTGGCCAGCATGTGTGATTTGGTCATCGTCTCCACAGAGGCGACGTTTCAGAATCCCATATGCCGTATGGCGACCGCCGGCCCGACCATATTTGTCGAGCCTTGGGACGTGGGGATCCGCAAGGCAAAGGAGCTGCTGTTCACCGGCGATGCATTGACGGCAAAGGAAGCCATGGCGCTCGGGTTCGTCAATCACGTGCATGAAGTGGACGAGCTTGACGATCGAACGGAGCAAATAGCAAAGCGCATCGCCGCCGCGCCTTCCTGGGCTCTGCAGTTGGTTAAGCGATCGTTCAATAAGACGTTAGACTTCATGGGGCAACGCGATTCGTGGGATTACCAATTCGCTCTACGCCACGTGGGACATGCAAGCACCGAACGCCGAGAATTCCTCAAGACTATGCGCGAAGGAAAATCCGCTCGCGAATTCATCGCAGCGCGCGACGAACCCTTCAAATGACCGAGGCCGCCACCAAACGCGCCGCGCGCAATCAGTCCGCCGCCGCCTCGGGCGATGAAATGCTCGACGGCCGCAAAACTCGCACTCTACGGACCCGGACGGCTGTCATCGCCGCCGTTATTTCGCTGCAGCAAAGCGGCGTACTGCGACCGACGGCGAAGCAGATTGCCGAAACCGCGAGGGTCTCGGTCAGATCGCTGTTCCAGCACTTTGCGACGCATGAAAGCCTCACGGCAGCCGTCATGGAGGAACTCTGGCGTGACTTGGCGAACAATTTCTACGAGGCTACCCCTCCAGGGCCACTCGGGGAGCGCATCCGGCTATTTGCGACGAAGCGGGCAGATCTGCTCGAGAAGCTCGCTCCGCATCGTCGTGCGGCAGCTGTTCTTGCTCCCATGATGACGCCTCGCATTACGCGTCGGCGTATGCAAATCAGGAAGAGATTCCGCGACGAAGTTGCCATGGTGTTCGCTACGGAAATGTCAATGCTTGCACCCAAAGCATCAAGGCAGTTGTTCGAGAGCTTGGTTTGCATCTATGAAAGCGAAGTCTGGGAGGCATTGCGGCACGGCCAAAAGCTCTCTTTCCGACGCGCGCGCGAGGTGCTCGAGCAGCTAACTTGGGGTCAGTTGTTGTTGTATTTGGATGGAAGAGTCGAGCGCCGGTAAGATATCTGTGGCCTCGGCATGCTGATCGCCCGGCGCGTGCCATCGTCGGAGATAAAAGGAGCAACGCATGTCAACCATAACCTATGCCATATGGGCGTTTGCCGCCGGAGCACTCATACCGCTGATGGGGATTTTAAATGCCGGACTGGCACGCGCAACGGGAGGCGCAATTCAGGCGACTATTCTTTTGTTTGCTACCGGGCTGATTGCCTCGTTGGTGCTCGCGGCAATAGCGAACGCTCATATGCCCGCTATTCAGACGTTGGCTCGCATCGCACCTCCTCAATTTGCGGGCGGTGTGATTGTTGGGTTTTATATCTTGAGCATTACGTTTCTTGCCCCACGTTTCGGTGTGGGCAACGCGATTCTGTTCGCCGTGACGGCGCAGCTTCTTACATCGGCGTTGATTGACCACTTCGCACTGGCGGGCGCCACTCTGCGACCATTGACGATTATGAGAGCGATCGGACTGGTTATAGTAGTTGCCGGCGTAGCCGTCACCCAGTTCAGTGACCGCATGGCTGCCGGTGTTCGGTAAACTGGTTGAGCGAATCTGCAAGCCAGTACGGCGATAATACCCACGCGAAACTGTCGCGCAATCTGTTACGCTGAGTGGCAGATAACGTCTGCCCGCGCGCGCGAGACTGCTCAGGGAGTTGGGGTGCCACTCAAAAAAACCAAGGCGGGGCGCCGGCAGACCGGGCATACCGTGGAAATTGGCGCCATGCAGCAAGACCCACCGCTACCTGAAGGCACTGATCGCCGGAGGCTTCGCCGAACAGGACGCCGCGACCGGAGTGTACCGTCTTGGCCGTGAAGCCTTGCTCGAACCCTCACACGCACTACCTTGGTCCTCGCGCGTTGCTTGACGAGCGCTGGCGTAGCGTTCGAATTGACTCGTGGCGGCCATCACAGCGCTCGGTCCAAACTAATCTTGATCTGGCCCGGACCGGGAACGTGGCGCAAAGCGTCATCGCCACAGCCGCTGCAATCAGTGCTCATATTGGCTACCTTGAAAAATGAAAGACTCGGATACTACGTACGGGTAACAGGGTAATGAGATGGCCGAAGCCGCTGCGCCTCGCTTGCGCGCTGCTGTGATTTTCGGTGCTATCATGCGAAGGCTCCGGTACTTGCCGGCGTCACGGCGACGGCCGGGAGAATCGTGTTGAGCGGCGAGTATTCAGGCAACTTGTTGGCGCTCGACAGCAACAGCGGTAGGTTGCTGAAGAAGATTGCAACCAGCGGCACCTTGGCGGCCGGGGTAATCATCATGCCGGCGATGTACCCAGCCTTGCTGCACGATCAGGATCTTGAGGATCTGAGCGTGTATCTCGAGACATCGAAGCGCCGTGGGCATTAACCGCGGATGGCCACGGCGGCGCTTCATCATGGGCGGATTCGGCGCACTGGCCTTCGCGCCGGCCCTTCGGCCGGCGGCAGCGATCGTGCGAACTTTGAGTTCGCCCGCCTGCGTATTGACCGCGGAACAAGATGAGGGGCCGTACTACCTGCAACGGCGCCTGATTCGAAAGCAAATCGCTGAGGGCCTTCCCGGCGTGCCGCTTCGATTGGATTTGATCGTGCTCGACGTGCGATCGTGCCGTCCATTGCGCAACGCGATTGTCGATATCTGGCATTGCGATGCTCTGGGCCGATATTCCGGATACGCGTATACCCGGCTTTCCGCGCCATTGTCAGCATGGTTGCTGCGGCATCCGGGCGGGTATCCGGAACCGGGTCATCCCATCAACCGCAAAACCTATTTGCGCGGAGTACAGCCCACCAATGCCGACGGATGCGCAGAATTTTCGACGATTTACCCGGGATGCTACGCCGGCCGCGCGACTCACATCCATCTCAAGGTGCGGGTTGCCGCGCCGAAGCCGGGCGCCGATCGAGTGGTGCATACGGGACAGATTTTTTTCCCGGAGGAGGTCACCGACGCGGTGCAAGCCATGGTCCCCTATGCGGCCAATACAGTCACTCGCACTGCGAGGTCAAAGGACGAAATTTTCCGGAGTCAGAGCGGTGACCGTTCGGTTGCCAGAGTGACCGGCCAAGCATCGAGTCTTACCGGTTATGTCGCCGGGTTGGAGTTGGGCGTCGATGTCGAGAAGCGCATCCTGCGGTAGACCGAGTGTGGTTTTCTTCGCAGTTTTGTCATGGCTCCGGCCCGCGCGCTTCGGTGGTCCGGTTTTCTTCACAAACGTACTCCCGTATCTCGGACTGGGATCGAAAATACCTTTTGGTCGTAGTCCACGGCTCAGTGAGCACGCCAGGATCTTGTGCGGTGATTTCCCATTCAATCTGCCCGTCCGGCCGCATGTGGGCGCGTTCGCTCAAGTGCAGCCGATCGCTGTGCGGGATGCCGCCGCGGCTCAAATTGGTTTGGGTGCTAATCCCGATGGTATCGATGAGAAGCGTCTCTCCGTCCCAATGACCAATCGAATGGCCGGTCAGGCTTGGTTTGAATTCGGCGGATGCGGGCGCCCCGTCAAGAAAGATGATCCGCATCTCATTCAGACTCTCGGTGTCGCGAACTCGCGGATCTGAGTACGCACCTGCAGACGCAGAATGAGATATTACGCGGCATTCTGCAGGGTGGCAAAAATATTGCGGGCATGAAGGTTGCCCGCATGGCGGTGGGCGGTTCGGTCGGGCTTGGGTTGGCCGTTCCATCATGGTCGCATCACTCGCATGGTGTTCGACCGGTCGGTGGACCGGGACCTGAATGGCACGAGTAAAAAGGCGCCGCCCGGGCTTGCCGGCGACGGCATCTGACGACATATGGTTATCGGAAACTTTTGCCGTGCGCCGAAGTGAGGGCTCTCGTTTTACCGCACAGGAGATGCATATGGACTTTACGCTAAGCGACCGCGAACTTCATTGGCGCGATCGCGTCAAGGAGTTCATCGATACCCATATTCGACCGCGCGAGGGCGAATATTTCGCGCAATTGAATAGCGGCGAGCGCTGGAAGGTGCTGCCGGTCGTCGAGGAGCTCAAGACGCGAGCGCAGCGTGACGGAATGTGGAATCTGTTCATGCCCCCGAGTACCCGGGGTGATCACACGGATACCGATTTTCAGTTCCATGGTCCGGGACTCACTAATCTCGAGTATGCCCTGTGCGCCGAGGAGATGGGGCGTATCGAGTGGGCTTCCGAAATCTTCAATTGTTCGGCTCCCGACACCGGCAATATGGAAGCGCTGCACCGGTACGGCACCCGAGCGCAAAAAGAAGCCTGGCTGACTCCGCTGATGCGGGGAGAAATAAGGTCCGCATTTCTCATGACCGAACCCGAGGTCGCGTCTTCCGACGCAACCAATATCCAAACTAGGATTGAACGCGACGGGAGTCATTACGTACTCAACGGCCGTAAGTGGTGGTCGTCGGGCGTCGGCGATTTGCGCTGCAAGATCGCCATTGTCATGGGTAAGACGCGATTCGACGGCGAACGATTTTCGCAACAGTCCATGCTGCTGGTACCAATGAATTCGCCCGGCGTGAAGGTTGTTCGCATGCTGCCGGTCTTCGGTTTCGACGAAGCGCCTCACGGTCACGCCGAAGTGATTCTCAATAACGTGCGGGTACCCGCCGAGAACATTTTGCTCGGTGAAGGACGAGGATTCGAGATCGCGCAGGGACGCCTTGGCCCGGGACGCATTCATCACTGCATGCGCGCCATCGGCGTCGCGGAGGACGCCATCGAAAAAATGGCGATGCGCCTGCTCTCTCGAGTTGCGTTCGGCAAAACGCTCGCGGCCCAATCAGTTTGGGAGCAGCGTATTGCCGAGGCAAGAATCGACATTGAGATGACGCGGCTGCTGTGCCTCAAAGCCGCTGACATGATGGACAAGGTCGGCAATAAGATCGCGCGCGCCGAGATTGCCATGATTAAAGTGGCGGCGCCGCGCATGGCGTTGCGTATCATCGATGACGCGATACAGGCGCATGGCGCAGCCGGTGTATCAGGCGATTTCGGCCTTGCCCGCAGCTATGCGAATATTCGTGTGCTGAGGCTCGCGGACGGTCCCGACGAAGTGCACAACCGGTCGATTGCGCGCTTCGAGTTCGGTAAATATCCGTCAGCATGACCACGCCTACTCTCGCCGCAGCCGCATCGATGGAACGTGCCCCTGCGATGCCCCAGAACGAATTGGACGTCGTTGCGCTCGAGCGTTGGATGGCGGCCAACGTGAGTGGATATTGCGGTCCGGCGGTGCTCGCGAAGTTTCCTGGCGGCCAGTCCAATCCGACGTATCGAATCGACACGCCATCGTGCACCTATGTCATGAGACGCAAGCCGTTCGGCCCTCTGCTGCCTTCCGCTCACGCAGTCGAGCGCGAGTTTCGAGTGATCACCGCACTCAAGCCCCTCCGCTTCCCGGTCCCGAAAACCTACGGGTTGTGCACCGACGCAAGCATCATCGGTGCCGCGTTCTATGTGATGGATCTCGTCCCTGGCCGCACGCTGTGGGACGGCGCATTGCCCGGAATGAAGTCGACCGAGCGGCGCGAGATTTACACGTCGATGATCGACGTGTTGGCTCGATTGCATAGTGTCGAGCCTACGGCAATCGGCCTGGGCGACTTCGGGCGCACGGGTAATTATTTCGAGCGACAGATCGCACGTTGGACCAAACAATTCCGCGCCTCGGAGACGGAGCACATCGAGGAAGTCGAGCGCATGATCGCATGGCTCCCGCGGACGTTGCCCGCGCAAGATCGTACCTGCATCGTACACGGTGACTATCGTATTGATAACTTGATTTTCCATTCCGACGGAGCCGAGTTGCTCGCGGTACTCGATTGGGAACTGTCCACACTCGGTGACCCGCTTGCCGACTTCTGCTATTTTCTGATGAATTGGGTGTCGACTTATGAAGGCGGTTCCGGCATCGGCGGGTTGGATCATCGCTCGATGGGCATCCCGACATTGGATGAAACGGTCTCTCGATATTGCGCGGTGACCGGTCGCGACGGTGTCCCGGATCTGAACTGGTATTTCGCTTTCAATCTATTCCGGCTTACGGCAATCCTTCAAGGTATTCGCAAGCGAGTCATCGATGGCAACGCGTCGAGCGAAAAGGCCGCGCTGAAGGCGCAACGCGTCAGGCCGCTCGCCCAGCAGGCATGGGTCTTCGCACAAAAAGCCGGTGCGCAGTGAAGCGCATGAGTGTCCGCATGAGTAACACCATAAGACGTTAGGAGGGAAACACAATGGATCGTCGACAAATGCTTTTGGCGGTCACGTCGGCGCCGGCTCTCGCGGCATCGGGGATGAGCGGTGCCGCGGCGAACCCGAACGGGTCAGGGCAACCCGACGCGTGTGCGGATAACGTGGTTTCGCGGTACCGGCAAAGCGTTTGCCGCAGCCTCTGCCCTGAAAAACAAAGGCAATACGACCACGGGCCGACATCTGGTCCTGCCCTCGCGAGTTCAAATAAAATCCGCCAAAGCTCTGGTCGAAGGCGACGCCACCATTCAGTTGCGCGGCACCCTTTCCGGGGTCGAATTTGACCTGGCCGCCGAATGCCGGCTGTTCTCGCGGGTCGTCAATAGCGGAGGGTTGGCGTTTGGCCTCATTCGATTGTATCTATCTCAAGGATTCCCTGGCGGCAGTCATTCCCGGGCGGCACTTGGCTCTGGATGTTGATCTGCTCGGCAGGCATTGGCCGTCGTATCGCTTCATGAGCTACCTCGAGGCTGCTGCGGGACCCAAGGTAGATCCGGATTTGCCCGGGAGCGACCGGCCGGAACTGGTCGACGTCTTTTACCGCGATGCCAATGTTTGGTTGGCGGGCTAAAACTCGAGCGGCACGTCCACTCGATCGGCTGTCATCAGTCTTTTCATTGCTCCGGCGAGCCTCGTCGGATCGGGCAGCAGGGGTCCGCGCAGTCGCGGGCCGACTTCGCTAACGAGGATGTCCGGTTGTATTTGCGGGAAATAAATCCCCGACAATGCATCGCCTTCCTTCAATCCATGCTCATACAACTGTGGCATTCCCTTGCTGTGGTATGTGACATCGTCCCCGCACCAGCGCGTTGCGATGGCGCGGCGTTTGCTCGTCGACGAGCGATTACCGCGTGCGCCGTGTACGGTCAATGCATGAAATAGCAGCGCATCTCCGGGTTCGATTTCCCAGCTGATGATATTGAATTTGCTGCGATCGCCGTTGATGTCCGGCAACTCATCGCGTTGTTCGCCGGTCGTGAAATCCGTTCCATCGGAACCAATGGCGCGGAACCGCTGCGGCCACCGGTGTGAGCCTGCGATAAATTCCAGTGCCGAGGAGTGTGCGTTCACCGAATCCACCGATGTCCACAGCGAGGCGATTTGATCGCCTTCGAGCGGCCAAAATGTAAAGTCGTGGTGCCACGGGGTTGGATTCGGCGTCATTTGTTCTTTTACAAAAATCTGATCGTAGAAAAAATTGACTTTCTTGGAACGAAACACTTGTTGCGCCAACGCGGCGCTCGGTCCATACAAGACGAAATCACGGACGTCGTCATTCACTAACCATGTGTACAAATCTGCGTGGAACGTGCCTTGCCGCGGTTGCTTGGTGACCGGGGAGGGTTTGGAACAAATATCATCCAGCGCTTTGGTCAACATTGCCACCCAGTCGGGTGAATAAAGTTGACGAACACACAGGACGCCATCGCGCCAAAAAGTCCGTATCTCTTCATCGGATAAAGACCGAATGGGTGTTCCGGATGTTTGTGCCAGCATCTCGCGCTCCTTGTTAAGTTAACTCTCCCTCAGCTGGGAGGTTATTTGATTCCGGGGTACAGTCGCATGCCTCGGTGGCCCCGACCAATGAGCTTTTGGCATGACAGATATAAGGTGGAGCAATAGCCCATTCGACACCCGAACGGCGATAGGGCAAACGCCATCGAACAATTCTGATTTCCCGAACCGAGCTCTGATATTATCGCGACATGATAAATTGTAGGAGTATGTCATGATTGCCGTCGAAGATATTGCGTATGTTCGTGTCGCCGTTACGGATCTCGCAGCGCAGGAAAAGTTTCTCACGGACTTCGGC
>JALYIW010000058.1 GCA_030775625.1 Pseudomonadota bacterium
GGACGCGGGGATTGTCGACGCCGCACCACCGGCCACCTCCGGTTCACGCCGATACTCCAAAATCCGGAAACCTAACGGGTTCAATGAGCGCAGTTGCTCATCTTTCGACGGGGGCACGTACGCATACTGGATTGTCGCAATCCAATATCGAATAGTCTCTTGCCCCGCCCCGCCGGCCTTAGTTGCGGTCAGGAAACGTACCTGAGCTAAGTCCTGCGTGCCGTCAGCGCGCTTGATAAAGCTGATACTCTGCGTTTCCGACCGGATAGAGGTTCCGTCCTTGTATTTATTGACCGGGCTTTCCGGATTGCTCCGATTCCAGTCCTGGTACCACAGCGAATTCAATGGCGGCGAGTTGAATGAACCCACCAGGTTGTAGTCCTGTTCCGCCATCGCGTAGAAATAGCGTTCGCGCGCCACGACGTAAGTATGTAGCAGATAGCGGGTGACCGCCTCCGAGACATCGGCATTGCCTGCGTAGACAGGGACGACATCGGTTACACCCGTCCTGTTGTCCACGCGAATGACGAAGGGCTCCACGGTCTTTAAGGGCTGTACCGCGACCAGCGCCAGCAACGCCATGCCTGCGAGTGCGCCAAACCCGCCCGCCACCCAATAAGCTCGCCGCCGCGACGCTTCCGCACGAGCGACCAAATCCGTCTCCCAACGCTGGGCATCGTTGAGATACGCATCAACCGCCGGATTGTTGGCCATTCGCCCCTCCGCTGACCGATTGATTGATCGGCGTATAGCCGCCCTTGCAGTGGGGCGCCAGGTGGCGACTGGCACACCCAGCCAGAAATGCGATCAGCGACATAGCCAGTAGTGTCTGTTTCAGCACGAAATCGCTCCATTGGTAACGCGAAATAGCCCATGACGTAAAACACAACCCGGCGACTCGTTGAAAACGATCGACACAATCCCCTGAACTACAAACACACTCATCGTCGATCTCACCTCTTAATCGAGTTATGCGGCGTAATCTTGCGCCACCCCGCTCGTGCGCCCTGCCCGACACCGCTCGCAACGGTGTTACCCGCGATTCGGGTCAGTCCCTGATACTGCGAGGTCTTAAAGCCCATGGCGGCATCCATCATCCCTCGACTAAACGCCCCCCCGCCGCTAAGACCTCGTCGCATCAAACCACTCACAATGCCGCCGGTCGCCAGTGCGACTCCGCTCGCAAGTCCCGAGGCAATCGACATGGTTTGGCGCATCAAAAGAAACGCCAGGACGACCGACAGTAAGAAATCCAACGCGTCGGTGACTTTCAGCGTCGCGCCCACGGCGTAAGTACTGTTCGCCATATTGCTGACCAATCCAAGGACAAGCGCGGCAATGAGAGAGGCCACAATCACAATCAATGCGTAGTTGGCCAGCTGCGCAATCCACGACTCGAAGAAGCGCTTGGTCGCATCAAAGAAGAGAAACATCAAGAACAGCGGGGCGACGGCAAGCAAGATGGACAGGGCGATGCTGGACAGCGCGAACATGAACGCGGTGTAGGCGCACAGGATCCCGCAAATGAGCCACGTCGCGAGGGCCGCGAAATAAAGGCCAAAATTCCCGTTGAACAGGCTGGCGTTGGACCAAAACAGACCGGCGATGTTGTTTCCTTGCGTCCAAATATTGTCCACTGCGCCAAGCGGGGTCGGCGCGTTCAAAATACTACTGGCAAATGCCATCGGCCCATTGAGAAACGCGAGAACGAGATAGGAGTGATTACTCCACAGCGTCAAGCACAAGGACAAAATGACACCGAGCGTGATGATGCGCTTGGCCCCTTCTATTACCGGCTCTTCAATCTTCCCCGACAAATGCAGCCAGCCCCAAAACATGACATACATCGTGGCAAATGAAATGATGACTGGCGTCAGAGCGGTTGCGACCGTCCCCGTCATCGTGGACACGTAACCGGTGAGGTGAGCCAGCAAGCCGTTAAAGTAGTCTTCGAAAAACATACATCCTTTGCAGTAACCTCGCTATTCGAGGATCTATGGCTTTGGAGGAGTCGGCGGCCCGGGCCTGGGCGAACCCCAGTTCATCGGGGGCTTATATTGGTGCGCGGTATCATCCGTATTCAGCAGCACGCGGGACGCATTGGCGCAATCAATAGTCTCCATGCGTGCAGCATTCTCTTTGCACCAAGCGAGCTTCTCGCCAAGTTCCTTTTTATGCTCACTCCACCACTCAACAGTACGAGGGGCGTCCTCGACCTTCGTGCACGCATTCACATAGAGCATGAAGACGCTCAAGGCAAGTACCGACAGCGTGTTAGAGCGTGACATACCGTTGATCCTGGACGACTACCATGTGAGTGGCGGGTGGTAGCGCGTGTTGAAGCTACCGAGACTCAACACGACCGATTCCTGCGCTTGCACCTGACGGACGAGCTCCTGGGCCGCAATGGTTTGATATAGCGCCTCACTTTTGGTCTGATTGTTCATGGTGGCGACTTGCTCGGACTGTATACGCCCCGCCAGATCGGCACTCGCCTTGGTGTCCTGAGTAGAGCCGAGCTGGGCTATGAGCTGCTGCACATTGCCAAAATTGTTGCTCGCATTGGCCTGCGTCTGCTGAGACAGCATGGACAGGGTTGCCGCGTTCGTTCGCGCAGCGCTGAGACTGGCCTGAGCCGCAGGCGATACGCCGCTCATTTGCGCAGGTCCCAGGAGCGCGTTCGCGCGTATGGTCGATTGCACCTGACCGGAAAGCAACGGATAGCTCGAACTGGTCCCGTTCATGACACCCAATAGCGTTGGATAGTCGGGGGGCAAGTAATTGCGGGTGACCATGGCGATGGGCAGCAGATTTTGCATTCCGCGCGGACCCGTCAGCGATCGATACGTGTTCACCGCCTGGTTGTATTGCTGCATCATCCCCTCCAGCTGCTGACCCCAGGAGATGACCTCTTGGATGGCTTGCGCCAAATTGGCGGCATCTATCACCGGCCAGCCAGCAAACGCGGGCGCAGAGAATCCTGCACTCAAACCTAAGACTGCAATACACGTGAGAAGCTTTTTATGTAGAATCTTCACTGTGACACCCTCCCGATGATAAAAATGAGGCAACTCACGCGACTGCCGCCCGTCGCGCACGACCCTCGGCAACCAACGAAGAGGCGCTGTCCTCCTTAGTCGTTGCCGCCTTGAACGCTGGCAGCCATGCCGCCGGCTCGTCCCCGACATCGGCGATGATGTCGTGCATGATGTTGACATTGGCAGGACGGCCGGAAATGACATTCAACTCGTATTCGAAGCCTTTCAAATTCAGCTCGCATACAACGCTATGAAAACCCTGCTTTATAAGAAACATACGACTACCGGGCTCCAACCCTTCCTTGAGCAGTAAGTACTCTTCCCGGGATAACCCGAATCCGTCGACATATTCATCTTGTTTCGCGTCAGGATTGGGGAAATAGACCTTCGTGGCCGTTTGTTCGATCAGCGTGCGAGCGATGGGACTGGCTAACACCGAACTAGGACTCTGCGTCGCAAACGCGGCGACACCCTCTAATTTCCGCCAGGTCTGCAAGCCATCTTTCGAGAATTGCTCGAAGGAGGGATCCGAGAGCAGTTTCGAGAATTCATCCATCCATACCACCAATCGGCGACCCGTCAGCAAACGCTTCACGATATGGAACAAATAAATCGTCATCGGCCCACGAATCACGCCGTTGTCAAGAAAATCAGTTACGTCAAAGCCCATGAGCGAAGTTTGATCGAGCAGAGGCACAACGGTATCCTCGCGATTATCAAAGACCCATCCGTAATCCCCATGCTCTCGCGTACACCACTTCGCCAGACGGGCATACATGCCCTCCGGATCGGTGCTATCCAAAAACTCCAGAAGTCGCGATAGCCGGCGGGTGTTTTTGGGTAATTTGTACACACCATGCAAAGCCATATCCAAGTCCGCTTCCTCGCGAACCGTAAACGGCCGGTCCAGCCGTTCAACTAAGCGCCGCAGCCACAATTTTAAAAATTCCCAATTGTCCGGAGTGGACTCCAACTGCAGGGGGTTCATACCCGTCGGGTGCCCGTTCCGCAATGGCAGATACCGCCCGCCGAGCGCGCGTACCAAGATTTCCAGGCCGCGATTTTTGTCAAATAGCACTTGGCTACATCGCGCCTTTACGAGCATGCAAACGATAAACCCAATAAATACCGTCTTGCCCGAGCCCGTAGGGCCGATGATGGCCGTATGACCCACATCTTTGCGACTGCCACCGTCCTCGGCTCGCGGATCGCTCGCGTGCAACGAGAAGTAGTAGGGAGATCGAGCATTGGTAATCAACATCGTCAGCGCAGGCCCCCAATGGTTGCCGGTCGCGCGACCGCTCGGGAAATTATGAAAAGGGGACATGCCGACCATATTGCGACTGGTGACTGGGGCCTTGCGGGGACGGAACGAGAAATTAGCAGGAAGCTGCGCCCAATACCCTGCCTCGAGAGCGAGATCCTCGCGCGCGACCACCATTCCGGTCTCCGCCAGGACTGAACGGGCGTGTGACACGTTATCCAGCAACTCCTTAAGACGAGCACGGGTTTCCGCTTCCTTCGTGCCTATATAGGGGTCGGCCATCACGTGCAGGGTGAAATGGTGATCGCCCATCACAAACAGATTGCTGCTCAGTTGATCGACCGCCTCCTTCAACTCCTCCATTTGAGAGATAGCGAGATCCTGCGCGTTCTTCATCCGCGCGTATTGATTGCCCAGCATGCCCTGCGCGGTCGATTTGGGTAAGAACGTAAAACTCTGTGTCAACACAAAGGGATACGGCGCAGTTAACATCAGATTGAACATCCCGGAATGCGTGGGCACGGGATACTCCTTGATTCCCAAAAAGGCACCCACTCGCGTATGCGTCGCGGATCGATACTCCATCGCCTCCGCGCCGAACATCGGACGCGTCGTCAGCAAGACCTCGCTAACGGATGCACGCGGTACGGGCACTGGCAGCGCCTCACCATTCAGCAACAACCCGAAATATTCGAGCAGTGACGAGAATAACCGGCCGTTGCGCTCGTAAATGCCGAGTTCCACCGGCTCGTAACGACTCAGGGAGGCCATGAGCTGTGCATTCAATTTCGCACACGCGTCCAAGGCGTCCTGCAGCTCTTGCGTCGCGTTGACTCTGCTCGTTTTGGATAACAGTCTGACCGCCGCATTGCTCACCACGCCGACCTGCGGTCGGTAAACCACCGACAGATACAGCTCGTTGACCATCAAGGTCTCGTGGGTCACGCGCTCCTTGTAGTGCTCGTCCAATCCCTGCGCGAACCCGGGTAGGCACTCGCCCTCCGGATAGACGTTCTCGCGACGACGCACGATATGGGTCCACAGCGCGACCTTATCGCTGGCAATATTGCGCAGTAAAATATTCAGCCGTTCGTGCCAGTTATTGATGTCTTCATCTTCGGCACATTGAAAGCTCGCCCCATCCAAGCGAAAGCCTTGTACATAGTCGCCCGCTTTGGTCTTCATCACATGCGGATGAACGTGCGCCGTATAGGGAATGTTGGTCGCGCCAAAAATCTCACGACTCATCGCGCTCTCGCGTAGCATCCGCTTGCGCGAGTTCGCGCGCCGAGTGCTCCAGTACGCCAACAGAGCAAATAGCAGCGCGCTCACCAGCACACAGGCCGCTAACCCTAGCAACAGCCACTCCAGATGTAGGTCCTTAGTCAAAACATCTGCTCCTGTGCCGGCGCTCGATCACTGACGCGAACGTCATTCCTCGTCGCGAGGGCTTTATCGGTGCTTTAAACTCTCACCCCAAACCCACCGCCGGCGTCCCTTCTTGTTGGGAAAGTCGAATCGCAATGGGCTGTAGCTATTGGACTTCCAAAATCGAACGTTCCCCATCAACCCGGGCCCACGAGTGCGACCCCACAAGAACAGCAAATCGAAGAAGCGCGGTTCGTTCTTGCACACCAACCAAAACATGCCGTGCACGGGCGCACACATCAGAAGCCACAGCAAATTACGAGTCAGCAGGAACATTTCCACCGTAGTCACGCCATTGATAAGGAGGGCGGAGTACGTAACGCCGAATGCCATAGCCGGTCGTGTGATTCCCGCGTATAGGGGGTCCTCACGGATCCCCCTTGCTGGCGTAGACGTCTGCACGATTACACTCCAAACATACCGCGCACCCAGGTAATAATCTGTTGAGCGCCGAAGATTAAGGCAATACCGATCACCGCTCCCACGCACCATCCCCAGGAGATTTTGTTGACTGCTGCGGCAATCCCGAGGGCCATAACCATAATCACCGCAATCGGTGTGAATATGGCCAATAGATTTGTACTGAGGCCAGTCGCGCCCGTGGTAAACGGACTCGCGGCCAACGCAAGATCGGGCACCGCAAGAACCGCCGCGCACAGTCCCATCAGCCACAGCCATGTGCGAAGTGGCGGATTACCCTTCTGTACCAAACTGCTCTGATTCTTCATCACCTGCCTCCTTTGCCTAGCACCAGACGTATTACTGTTGGACCTACACCAATCGACTGGAAAAAACGTATTACCGTATCGACACTGCGAAACTGCCTTTCCCCGCCGCGAGCCGTTATCAGCACACTCACCGCGGACTTCCAGGTCAATAACACTTCAATGCGGAAACTCCCGACACCCACCTCGACAATTCTCAATTCGGTCACCACGCGATCATTCAAATATTCCAGCAATCGCGTGACTCCAAACCCTTCGAGTGTTTTCCCACTCACCTTGTCGGCTTTGCGTCTTGCGACCGCCGTCCTCGCTCTCTTCATGGCGGCTTCCCCGTATTGACTTCACTGTGTAGCGGCCATTCTGTGCTGCAGGTTCCTGCGCGCCCCCTAGGGATGTTCCGAACCTGATGGATTTCGATAGACAAAAAATGGCTTGCTCGGTGCCTCACGACTCTCTGCTTCCTCTTGACTGCGCGCTACCAAATGAGCGCGATCATTTGTTTCCGGAGCAGCCGAGGACGCGGGGCTCACCGCTCTGCCGTACATACCCCACTCCGGGCGATCGTCCAGCGCGGCGAGACCCAGTGTTGCACTCGCGCTCGAAGCGCCATTGGATTCCTGAGGCGATCGGTCGGCGACCGGCATGCGTTCGGCATGAGGCCGATACATGTCCCAAGCAGCGTCCCGGGCCTTCTGTTGATGGAGGGTTCGCTGCTCGGAATCGAGCCGTGCCACATCACGCTCCCCTGGCCGGCTGGTGCTGTGCTCAGAAAACGCGTCATCGGGGGCAAAGGGATTGCGGGCTACTGCGGGAGAAGCAGCGGTGGCGGTGAGTGCGGCAAGCTCATGCCGAAGCGCGCGGTAGCGGTCGCGGTGCGTTGCCGCTCGCTGCGCGGCCTCTTTGGCGCCTTCGGAATTGCCCGTTGCCTCGCAATGAAGGCGATCGGCCACCGCGAGACCCGACTGTTCATACTCATTTTGCAGTTGTTGTTCGAGTCGCGGGACTTGGGAGGCGGGAGGATCCGCGGCTAGGGTGGGCTCGGCGATGCCGGCGCACGCCACGCTGGCGAGTAGCCCGACAAACACCAGAGACCTTAATTCGAGTGTGGTGCGCATGGTGGCTAGCGTGAGGGCGCGGTGGGGTCCTCAATGATTGGATCAAGGGGAGTACGGGCACTGGGAAGCATGGCTTCCTGGGGCACGTGTACCTCAGCCGTCCTGCTGTAGGCACTTTGCAGAGCATCATTCCAGTCTTTGCCATACTGGGTCGGCGGACGATCACGCCGGAGTGCGATACCCACCTGCTCGCTCAGACGCTCTGCCATCCGGTCGCCCGCCTTGTCGGCGTTGAATGCGGTCACTACGTCGTAGCCTCTGACCTTCAATGCCACCGCCATCCGACTGGGCATTTCAACCGCACTCCCGGTGGTCGAGATGATGAGACCGACACCACCGTGCGCCTGATAACTGAGCGCTTCAATGCCACTTTCAACAAAGCTCGCAATCCGTTGGTTGTCCACCTTGTGAATGAACATCCCCTTCTCACCATGTACGGAGTGGTAGGGCTTGTCGTAGGTCCCGCGAACCTCATACCCGATTTCTTGTCCGGCTTCATTGCGCAAACGGAACACGACGTTGCCCTTCGTGTCCGCAAATA
>JALYIW010000059.1 GCA_030775625.1 Pseudomonadota bacterium
GCTCGAACCCATCAGCAATGCAAACAAGAATGCCAGGATCCCAGCGCCGAGACCGACGGCTAAGAAATGACTCAAGAGCCAGGCCATACCCCCCGCCAAGCCCCCGGTTGCCACCGAACCGAACAAACGTCCAAACATCGAGCGCAGCACGCCGCTGGCCACGAATACCACCACCAACAACAGCGGCAGCATATTGCTCAAGCCGCTGCGACGTTCCCACTTCTTGTCGGGTTCGGGCAGCGGTTCGCCGTTCACAACCGACATGATTTGATCGACGCCGGCCTCCACTCCGCCGTCATAGTCCCCGAGCTTGAAATGTGGGGTGATAGTCTCGGCGATGATGCGGCTGGCGATGGCATCGGACAATGCCCCTTCCAGGCCATATCCCACTTCGATGCGCACGCGGCGAGCGTTTTTGGAGACGATCAGATACACCCCATCGTCCACCCCCTTGCGCCCGAGCTTCCATGCATCCTCGACCCGTATGCTGTACTGCTCGATCTCCTCGGGCTCGGTCGTCGGTACCATGAGCACGGCGATCTGACTGCCTTTCCTGGCCTCGAAATCCGCGAGCTTGGTTTCGATTCGGGCCACCGCGCTCCCGGACAAGGTGCCGGTGAGATCGATGACCCGCGCCGTCAGCGGCGGCACGGCAACGTCGGCGCTTGCGAGCCCCGCCGCCAACAGCAGCGCAAGACCAGCCGCTGATCGACCGAACCTAAGAACCGAGGTCACACGCATTTTAAGACCTTGGACCAGGCCCTTGCGGGCTAATTCGCAGGTGTGGGCGGGGGCAATTGACCCGGAGCCGTCGCCGGGCCTTTCGTCGCAGGCCCAGGGGCTGCTGCGCCGAAATCCACGCTTGGCGGCCTGGAAATCTGCGCCTCGTTCTCCACGGCGAAGTTCGGCTTCGGCTTGTAGCCTAAGATCATCGCGGTCAGATTTCCAGGGAATTGCCGCACCGTGACGTTGTAGTTCTGCACCGCTTGGATGTAGCGATTGCGGGCTACCGTGATGCGATTCTCCGTGCCTTCGAGTTGCGCCTGCAATTCGCGGAAATTCTGGTCGGATTTCAATTGCGGATAGTTTTCGGTGACCACCAAGAGTCGCGACAGGGCGCTCGACAGTTCGCCTTGCGCGGCCTGGAACTTGGCGAAGGCCGCCGCATCGTTCCAAGCGACGCCCGAGCCGGTGATGGAACCGACTTTGGCGCGAGCTTCGGTGACGCCCAGCAGAACTGAGCTCTCCTGTGTGGCATAACCTTTGACCGTGTTGACCAAATTCGGGATCAGGTCGGCGCGCCGCTGGTATTGATTGATGACCTCGGACCAGGCGGACTTGATCTGCTCGTCCTGCGTCTGCATGTTGTTGTAACCGCAGCCCGACAACAGCAATACGGCCGTGGCGGCGAACCCAAAAACCAATTTACGCATGAAACCGCTCCTGCCCCGCTGGTGTGGAGGCGTGGAGCGCGAGTTTAACACTGTGGCAAAAAAAGCCCCGAGTGCTGAGTTCGGGGCTGCAGAGGCGGACTTCAGTGAAGGGAAGTAAAGCCCGCTAGGGGGATTAAGAGTGCTCGCCTATTAGTGCAGGTGGTCCCACTGCAAAACTTGGATGTCGGTTTCCTCGAGGTCGAAACTGCGCGCCAGCATGCGGGCGACGGCGCGATCGCCTTCCACATTGCCGGACACCTCGAGCAATTCCACGACGCCTCGATATTCGTTGTATTCGATGGCGCCTTCCGATTGCGCGATGAAGTGGGTGTAATATTTGAGGCTCATGGGGATAGAGCTTAAGATTCGCCGGCGCTGCAATCTGTGAACAACCGCTCAGTCGTCCATACTCGTCCAAGAACTAAGTTCACGTCCTCCAACATCGCTACGATTTGACGCACCGTGTCAAGATATCGCCCACCCGCGCAACCGGGATCCAAATACATCACCCCCGAAGGGGCGAAGCGCCTGCGCGATGAACTCGACCGACTCTGGCATGACGAACGCCCGCGAGTCACACAGGCGGTCTCTGAGGCCGCCGCTCAAGGCGATCGTTCCGAAAACGCCGAGTACACCTACGGCAAGAAACGGCTGCACGAAATCGATCGACGGGTGCGTTTTTTGCGCAAGCGCCTTGAGGGCATGACCGTCGTCGACCCCGACGCGCCGCTCGGCCGGCGCGATCCGACTCGGGTCTACTTCGGCGCGTGGGTGCAAATCCAAAGCCATGCCGAGAGGCTCGGCGCCGCGCATTGGTATCGCTTGGTCGGGCCGGACGAATTCGATATGGCCGATGACTACCTCAGCATGGATTCGCCGTTGGGCAGGAGTCTGCTCGGCAAGCGCCTCGACGATGAGGTGACCGTCGCCCTACCCGGCGGGGCCACCGTGTTTAGCATCGTCGCCATCAGTTACGAAACTCGTTCCTTCACAGCACCCGAACGTTCTTGAACTGCCAGGGGTCAGCCCTGTCCAGATCTTCCGCAAACAACTCGCCACGCTGGTGCAGCGGGGTCCAGTCCGTGTACTTCCCGACCACGGTGCCGAGGTAGGGCATGCAAATCTCCAATGGCCGCTCGAAGTCCATGTCGTCCGGTTCCACGATGCCGCGTTGCGGATTTTCCATGGCCCAAATCATCCCGGACAATGCGGCCGACGTGACTTGCAGGCTGGTGGCGCTGTTGTACGGCGCCAACTTGCGCGCCTCGCCGATCGAAAGCTGGGAACCGTACCAGTAGGCATTTTTCTTGTGGCCGGCAAGTAGTACGCCGAGTTCGTCGATCCCTGCGGTGATCTCGTTCAGCATGATGCGTTTGTGATCCTGCAGGTGCCAATTGTTGCCGGCAAATTCGTGAACGGACAACACTGCGCTATCGCTCGGATGGTAGGCATAGTGCGTCGTGGGTCGATACGCCACCTTGTCGGCATCCATCACCGTGTAGTAATCCGCCAGCGATATCGCTTCCGAATGCGTGATCAAAAATCCGTGAAAATGTCCCGCTTTTGGCGTCCAAGTGCGAACTCGCGTACTCGCTCCGGGACGATTCAGGTAGATGGCGCAGCCGGAGCCGGCCTTGTGCCTGCCGCCGTCGACGGGGAAATGTTTTTCGTGCGTCCCCCAGCCCAGTTCGGCAGGTTGCGCACCTTCGCTGACGAAGCCATCGACCGACCAGGTGTTGACGAATTCGTTCGCCTCCTTTGGCACATTGGTCACCTGGGTATCGCGTTCCGCGATATGCATTACCTTGATGCCGAGGCTCTGCGCCAGCTTCGCCCATGCCTCGCGGCTGTCCGGCTTCCCCGCATCGAAGCCGGTATCTGCGGCGATGTTGAGTAACGCTCGTTTCACCATGTGCGAAACCAAACCTGGGTTGGCTCCATGGGTGAGCACGGCCGTCGGCGTTTTCCCGGCGCCGTCGCGCAAGGCCAGTGCCTCCAAACGCATGCTGTAATTGCTGCGCGACTCCACGGAAGCTTTTGGATCGACATAACCGCCGCTCCAGGGTTCGATGCAGGTATCGAGATACAGCGCGCCCTGTTCGCGCGCCAGTTGAAGGAGAGCGACGCTCGACACATCGACGGAAAGGTTCAACAGGAAATCCCCGGCTGCGAGCCGGGGTCCGAGCACTTGGCGGTAGTTATCGCGTGTCAGAACGGTCTTGACGAAATTGACGCCGAATTGCTCTGCTTCGGAGCGGCCGCTGTCTTGCGCGGTAACGATGCTGATACGATCGGGCGAAGTGCCAATGTGACGCAAGATCAGGGGCAAGACACCTTGTCCGATGCTGCCGAAGCCGACGAATACGATCTTGCCCGCAAATTTCACATGCACTTCGTGACTGCTCATAATTTCTTTCCCATTTTATTTCGTTCCCTCTTTTGGCTGATAGGTCGACGCCTTTCGGGCGCACGCTGCCAGCCTACCTGGCCCCAGGCGAAATGCTCAAGTTTCCGCCCCATCTCCGAAAGTGGCGCTAAACGCCCGAGAGCAACCAGTGCGGCGGATAGGTCCGTTCATAGCCGGGAAGATTTTCGACGCGGTGAATCCAGCGAGCGAGCGCCGGATAGTTGCGTTCCATGGGCAAAAAGCGCGCGCCAAGTTCCGCCGCGGCGCTGCGGTCCAACGCTCGCCTGAGCACTTGAATCCACGGAAAGATCATCATGTCGGCGGCAGAATAATTCGCGCCCACGATCCATTGCTCCTTGCTCAATCGTCCCTCGATGGTGCGTGCCTCGCGTGCCACCACGTGCATGGCATCGGTGAGTTCGTCGATGTTCTCCTCGACCTTGCCGGTAAAGATTGCTGCCGTGATCTTGAGCAGCGCCGGCTCTGCGTAGGCCTGGAATTCGCAGATGACTCGCATGATGACGCCGGCCTCTTCGGGGCTCGTCCCAAAAAGCGGTGCCTGCGGGTACTTGATGTCGAGGTAATAGAGTACCGCGACCGACTCGAATACCACGTAATCGCCATCTTTGAGGATAGGCACGCGGCCGCGCGGATTGAGCTTCAGTATCTGCGGCGATTGATGTTCCTGCTTGTCGAAATGCAGCAACAGCGACTCGTAAGGCAGCCCCTTGTGCTCGAGCGCGAGCAGCACGCGCCACGAAAACGGACTGCCGCTGCCCCAATAGAGAGTAAGTGCCATATCCCGATTGTAGCGGATGCAGTTCCGCCGTCATCGCGCTAAGCTCGATTTGTGGTATTTCAGAGCCTAATCGACGTCGATGCGCTTCGCGACTTGCTGGGCAAACCGCGCGTCGCCATCCTCGATTGCCGCTTCGATCTCATGGATCTTAAAGCCGGACGCCAAGCCTATTTGACGGGGCATATTCCCGGCGCGCGTCATGCTGACCTTCATCGGGACCTGTCGGCACCCGTCAGCGCTTTCTCCAGCCGCCATCCGCTTCCGACCCCGGAATTCTTTGCCTCTCGATTGAGTCGGCTCGGCGTCTCCGATGCCGACCAGGTGGTGGCTTACGATGCTGCCGACGGCTCTTTTGCCGCCCGGCTTTGGTGGATGCTACGGTGGCTGGGGCACGCCTCGGTAGCCGTCCTCGATGGCGGCTTCAAAGCCTGGTCGGCGGCCGGCGGTGCGGTGGAGTCCGGAGACCTCCCCCCGGGGAGGAACCAATTCTTGCCGCGAGCCGCGGCCAGCGGCCAAGCCCTCATCGTCAGCACAGCCGCAGTCATCGAGGCGCTGCGAGACCCGCAAACCACGTTGGCGGATGCGCGAGCGGCCGAGCGCTTCGACGGTACCGTCGAACCCATCGATCCCGTCGCGGGGCACGTTCCGGGCGCGGTCAATCATCCGTTTACTCAAAACCTCGACGCCTCCGGGCGATTCTTGCCCGCTGCGCAGCTTCGTGAGCGTTGGCAGGAGCGGCTGGCGGGCCGCTCCCCTCGGAATCTGATCGCAATGTGCGGCTCCGGCGTCACCGCCTGTCACAATTTGCTGAGCCTCGAGGTAGCCGGTCTTTCCGGCGCCAAACTCTATGCAGGCTCGTGGAGCGAGTGGATCCGGGATCCACGGCGGCCCATCGCCAAAAGCTAGCGCGGCTGGCGCACCGCGCTTAGGACCGGCGCGTCATTTACTTGTGGCCGCAATTTGTTATCGTGCGGGCCACATGAATACGCCTGCCAAAATCCTGTCCGTGAACGCGTGGAAAATCTCTGAATCGATTGACCTCTATCAAGTCGACGCGTGGGGCAAAGGGTACTTTTCGATCAACGAAGCCGGTCATGTGGTCGTACGCCCCAGCATGGATGCGAGCCGCGAAATCGATCTGGTCGAAGTGGTGCAAGGGCTGCAAGCGCGTGATCTGCACACCCCGGTGGTCATTCGCTTTTCCGATATTCTGGCGCATCGCCTGCGCCACCTGGCCGAAGCCTTCGCCACGGCGATCGCGGAAAACGGCTACAAGAATCGCTACGCCGCCGTGTTTCCCATCAAGGTCAATCAGCAACGCCTCGTGGTCGAAGAAGTGTACCGCTACGGAAAGGAATTCGGATTCGGTTTAGAGGTCGGTTCCAAACCGGAACTGCTCGCGGTGATGTCCATCACCGAAAATGCCCCCGACCGCATCATCGTCTGCAACGGTTTCAAAGACGATACTTATATAGAGGCGGTGATTCTCGCCACCAAACTCGGGCGCACCATAATTCCGGTGGTCGAGAACTACGAAGAAATACATCTGATTCTGAGACACGCGCAACGCTACGGCGTGCGGCCGAAGATCGGCGTACGGGTGAAACTCGCCAGCGAAGGCGCCGGCCGCTGGCGCGAATCGGCGGGCGAGAAATCCAAGTTCGGGCTTTTCATCAGCGAAATTTTGGATCTGTATGCGCTTTTGAGGGACCGCAACATGCTCGACTGTCTGCAACTGGTGCACTGCCATCCGGGCAGCCAGCTGCAAGACATCCGCCGCGTGAAGGATGCCATCAACGAGTTGGCCCACGTGTACGCTGAACTTAAGATCATGGGCGCAGGTTTGCAATATATCGACATCGGCGGCGGCCTCGGAGTCGACTACGACGGCAGCGGCACGAACTTCGAATCCTCGATGAACTACACCCTCAACGAATATGCCAGCGACGTGGTGTATCG
This sequence comes from Pseudomonadota bacterium, assembly GCA_030775625.1. Classification (GTDB taxonomy): domain Bacteria; phylum Pseudomonadota; class Gammaproteobacteria; order Steroidobacterales; family Steroidobacteraceae; genus Bog-1198. The sequence continues at coordinate 6,599 of JALYIW010000059.1, forward strand.
CATCAAGAGCGTCTGCGATGCGCGCGATGTACCGCATCCCATGATCGTGAGCGAGTCCGGGCGGGCCATCGCAGCCCATCACAGTCTGCTGGTGTTCGACACTTTAGGCGCGTCCAAGCTCGATCAATTCAAGGTCACCGGCCGGCCGGAAGAGGATTACCACGGTGCGGAGGAATTGCCCCAACCGGTGATGGATTTATTCGACAGCTACCGTTCGGTGAACGAGCGCCGCTTGGTGGAGTGCTATCACGACGGACTGCAGGCACGCGAACAGGCCCTGCAGATGTTCAACTTGGGTTATTTGAGCCTGGAATTTCGCGGGCTGGCGGAAAAGCTCTACTGGGCGACCTGCGCCAAGATTCGGGACTATTGCCGCAAACTGGACCGAGTTCCGGAAGAGCTGGAAAACCTCGAGGACATGCTGAGCGATATCCTGTTTTGTAACTTCTCGATATTCCAATCGCTGCCGGACAGCTGGGCGATCGGCCAACTCTTTCCCATCATGCCCATTCAGCGGCTGGATGAGAAACCCACCCGCAAGGCGGTGCTGGCCGACATCACCTGCGACTCCGACGGCAAAATCGATCGTTTCGTGCACCCGCGGGCGACCAAACGGACGCTCGAAGTGCATGAACTGGCCCCGACCGAGCCTTATTATCTGGCCGCCTTCCTGGTGGGCGCCTATCAAGAAACCCTGGGAGACCTGCACAACCTGTTCGGCGACACCCATGTCGTGCATATCCGGTTACATGCCGAAGGCGGCTGGGGAATCGAGGAAATAGTCAAAGGCGACACCACCAATAAGGTGCTCGAGTACATGGAGTACGACACCGACGAACTCTATCCCGCCATCGCCCGAGATTGCGAACGCGCCATCAAGGAAGGCCGGATGAGCCTTGGTGAAGCACAGGCTGTGAAGCGTTTTTACGAAAACGAACTCAACGGTTACGCCTACCTCGAAGTCGAGTAAACCGGCATAAAGCAGGGCAAATCTTGCGTTTGCCAACAATTATCCCCTGGCGTAGCATCGAGTTAAGGTTGTTCCCTACACGACCCCAAGGTACAGGCCACGACGCGGCGGAAGACGGGCGACGGTGTCTGGTGTTGAAACCGCGTGCCGGCGGGCTGCCCGCACACAGCGCGCACTGTTAGTGAGACTTTGAATGACGACGATCTACGTTGGCAACCTACCCTTCACTGCAACAGAAGACGAAGTGCGCGCGCTGTTTGAGCGCTACGGCAAAGTCGAATCGGTCAAACTCATCAACGATCGCGAGACTGGGCGCCCCCGCGGCTTTGCCTTCGTGGATATGGGTTCGGGCGAAGCGCAAAACGCGATTCAACAGACGAACGGCTTTCAGATGGGCGGGCGGCCGTTGCGGGTCAACGAAGCCCAAGAACGCGCTCCGCGCTCGAAACCGCCCGCTGGCGGCGGCTATGGCAGCTATGGGGGCGGCGGTGGTG
>JALYIW010000060.1 GCA_030775625.1 Pseudomonadota bacterium
ATTCTAGGCGCGTTGCCGGGAACCCGCGTGGTTATCCTTACAGTGTGTCACAGTTCCGAGCATATCGTGCGAGCCTTGCGCGCGGGAGCGCTCGCCTACGTACTCAAGCAATCGGCCGCCACTGAACTCGTACACGCGGTTCTCACCGTCCTCGAGGGCAAGCGCTACCTGAGCCCGCAGGCCGCCGCCACGCTTGCAAGCGTTGAATTCGATTCACCACCGCTCAGTCCCCTCGAACGCCTCAGCGCGCGCGAGCGCGAAGTGCTGCAACTCACGGTGGCGGGCGCCACGACCACCGCGATCGCGCGCCAACTCAGCTTGTCCCCAAAGACCGTGGAAACCTACCGCAGCCGCATCATGGAGAAGCTCGGTGTCGCCGACCGTACGGCCCTGATTCACTTCTCCATCGAGCACGCGCTGATGCCCGTGTGAATTGTTGTCAAGGTTTCCCTACAGCACCATTGCGGCTCGAGGCGCACACTGCAACCATGAATGGAATGGGAAACTATACGATGAGTACCACAGCGACCGATCTCGGGATCCTCCTCCTCGAGGACGAGCCAAGGGACATTCTCATCGAACAGCGCGAACTCAAGCGCAAGGGACCTGCTTTTCTTGCTCGAGTGGCCGCCAGCAAAACCGAGATGATCGACGAACTTGCCGATTTCGATCCCGACGTCGTTCTGTGCGACTACACGATGCTGGAACCCGCGGTACGCCGGGCCTTCGCCCAGATACGTCAACCGCGGGCCCCAGAAGTTCGCATCGAAGAACCGGCGCACTGCGATGCTTCCGCCGGACTGCCGGATCTGGGCAATGCGCGACCCCGGCTCGAGATCGCCCTGCGGAAGGCACTCCTGAGAGATGAGCTGACTTTGCACTACCAGCCGCAGTTCGACGTACGCAGCGGCCGGGTTTGCGGAGTCGAAGCACTTGCCCGTTGGTTCCCAGCCGACCATGCAGCTATTGCTCCGTCGGTCTTCATTCCGCTCGCGGAAGAGACCGGTCTCATCGGTGACCTGGGCATTTGGGCCCTAAGGGCAGCTTGCAGCGCCGCTGTTCAATGGGGCCATATCGGACCGAAATCGCCCGCAATATCGGTCAACGTTTCCCCGCGGCAGATTTGCGAGGCGTTCACGCCGGAAATTGCGAGGGCATTGGAGGACACCGGTTTACCGGCCAATCAGCTCGAACTGGAAATCACCGAGAGCGTGCTTCTGACGGACATCGATCTGACGCTGAGGTGCTTGACTCAATGGAAGAGCCTTGGCGTACGGATCGCCCTCGACGATTTCGGGACCGGCTACTCGAGCCTGGGCTACCTGGCAAGATTGCCTCTCGACCGCCTGAAGATGGACGGTTCACTAATTCGCAGCATGACCAAGCGATCAAGGGATACCACCGTCGCTCGCTCGGTGATTTCGCTCGGCCGAGAACTTGGGTTCACGGTGCTTGCCGAGGGCGTCGAAACCGAGGAGCAACTCCGGAAGTTGGACGAACTCGGCTGCGACCAGGTGCAGGGTTACCTGCTGGCGCTTCCGGCACCCGCATCAGTCGCACGCCGATGGATGGGCGAGAAATGGGGCGCGCGTTCAGCCTCGCAGATGCAGCGGGGAAATTGCCAATGATGGTACTCAACGATCGCGGCGTCATGGCGCGACCGGCGATGCCGACGCCCTGCAACATACTGGTGGTGGATGATGATCACTTGATCCGCGCCCAGCTCGCTTCGTTACTGAAACGGGCCGGATACCGGAGCCACAGCGCCGGCTCCGGAGCGGCCGCACTTTTGGCGCTTGAGGTCACGCCCTATCAAATCGTACTCACGGATTGGGAAATGCCCTACATGGACGGCCCATCGCTTTGCCACGCATTGAAGCTGCGGGACGGCGAGCCGTATATCTATGTCATCATGTTGAGCGTACGCAGTAGCCCGGAGGACATTTTGATCGGTCTCGAAGCCGGCGTGGACGACTACCTCGTAAAGGGTGCTTCCGCCGCGCAGCTGCTCGCACGAATCGAAGTCGGCCGGGCCACCATGCCCGGCGCATTCACTTCGCGCGAGTTGTGCGGGGCCCAATTCCGCGCGAATGAAATATGAGATCAACTGGCGTGGCCGCGCCCCAGACACCCTGCAGCGTGCTGATTGTGGACGATGACGCGCTGATTCGTGGCCAGCTCATGGTGTTGTTGGAACGCGCCGGTTACCGGGTTCAGAGTGCCAGCTCGGCTGCGCAAGCGCTTTTGATTCTGCGCTTCCAGCCCTGCCAAATCGTGCTCACCGACTGGCAGATGCCGAACATGGACGGCCCGTCGCTATGTCGCGCATTGCGGCTCCGCATCAGCGAGCAGAACACCTATGTGATGATACTGAGCGTACGCGATAACGAACCGGACATGCTGCGCGGTCTCGCGGCGGGAGCGGACGACTATCTCGTGAAGGGCACCCCCGCAGAGGAACTGCTGGAGCGGATTGCGGTCGGCCGGCGCACACTTCCTGACCCTATCGTTGCTTTTCAGCCGTGCCAAGCAGAATTCTCCTGGAGCCAACCATGAAACCAACGAACGGATGGCCACGTCTGAGTCTGCCCGCCGGGACGGACGATCCATTCGAAGACCTGCGTGCCTCTTACTACACGCGCTTGCGC
>JALYIW010000061.1 GCA_030775625.1 Pseudomonadota bacterium
CTTGTAATGCGTTGATCGCGCAGTCAAGCGATGCAGATGTGGTTGCCGAGGGAGCGAGCCGTCGCCTTCCCGCGGACAGCCTTGGCGGCACAGGTCTGGGTTATGTCATCGAATCGCGAGACGCTAGGCTGCACAAATGAGTACACTACGCACCGCGCGCGATCCGACGACCGAGCGATATGCCCCGGGCACGAATGTGTCTCTTTTGTTATAATTTATGGCGTATTTGTAATGTTTTGCAGTTTGGTTTCGTCTACCTACTTCTGCTAACATATTGATTTTAAAGGTATATTGGGCCGTTAGCTCAGCTGGTAGAGCAGTTGACTCTTAATCAATTGGTCGTAGGTTCGATCCCTACACGGCCCACCAATTCAAGCAATAACTTAAACGCTTGCGAAGGTCATTCAAATCCAGGGAGTGACCAAAGAGTGACCAATCCATTATTAATGCGGAGGTAGATCCCGCTCTCTCGACGGATTCGTGACGGGGAGCTGGTTCAATACCTTGCGGCTGCCTTAGCTATAGCTAAGGAGCTGCTCAAATAGGCGTTTGGGATCTGTTCGGAGAATCCGAGCGATTTCGATGAATTCGATGTCAACAGAACCAGCATAGACTGCTCCATCCACAAGACGCTACCTGCGGGGCACGCACGGGCATCCGCCGCGCGCAACTCTTCCCGTGCGAGGCTCGGAGGGATGCGGTTTTCAGCGCTGGCAGCGCGTGCATGCCTGAGGTGCCGCAAAATATTGCGAGTCAGCTTCGGCTAATATCGGTAAAGCAGAGCAACTAGTGGCTTCGCCTGCGCGACATAGCATCCCAAGCGTCACGATACCGTCTGCGAGGCAAGTCGGATCTGATAGCACACGATCCAGCGCGACTGTCGAGGTGGCGATAAACAAATGCTGCCGGCGCTGTGGCGCCGTCGATTTTCGCACGAATTTGCCGCGCCGCGTCCTTACCTCCCTGTTTCGCGGCGGAAGCGAGCCCGGGTACGCCCCGACCCTCCCAGGCGTTGCTCGCGGCGGTGTCGCCGATAGCGTAAAACATTCTTGAGATTCGGCACGCTCAAATCAGCTGCCACTTTTACGCGGCCGGCATTGTCGGTGCGCGCACGCAGCCACTTCGCCGCCGGCGAGGCCTTAACCCCCGCGGCCCATAGAACCGTTCTTGCGGCGATGGTTTTGCCGTTGACCGCCACACCGACCGCGTCGATGCGTTCCATCTCAATCTTACGTTTGACGTAAAAGAGGTGCGCGCACACGTGACGAGGGCTGACACGGGCACAACTTTTGTGCTCACGGACAATGGTTTATATGTGATCAGGCGCCCCGCAGTCGAATGGATTCATCAGATGACGGTGACTCCGCCCAATTGACCGCGGTTGGTCTCTCTCTCTCTCTCTGATGAATTCTTTCCCGTGACTCACGCAGGGGACCGGAGGAATAAAAGCCGTGATTCAGGAGTCTTACTGTTGACAAAACCTATCGCGGCAGCTTCAAGGAGAGTGCGATGCAGAAGAATGCTAGGGATCAGTTATCAACGCGCCTTCGGCGCGCAGTAATGGCGGCTGTTGCCAGTGGGATAGTAACGGCGTCGGCCGTTAAGGCAAATCCCTCTCACAACATTGTTGTTGTTCCGCCGACGGATCTTCCCGAATTGGCGCGGCATAGCGGCGATGCGATGCTTCTGCACGAAACATTTGATGGGCAAGGCCATGAATACAGTGTATTGGATTTACATAAAGAAAGAGTTCCGAACATCAAGCCCGTACAAGGGCTGACATTGCAGGGTCCGATTGCGCTTCTGGGCGATGATGGATTCACGGTTCGGCTCTGCGTTTGCGGACAATGGGAATAACAGGCCGTGCCGCGAGTCTTATCATTCGAGACCGGGCTAATCGGACGCGGTGAATATGGTTTGCAGTCAGCTCGATGGATGACAGGCGCCAACGCTTCGATACCCTGGTTATGCCACATCTAGACGCCGCATACCGGTTCGCGCGGTGGTTGTCCCGTTCGCCAGACGACGCGGATGATGTAGTTCAAGAGGCGTTCCTGCGCGCGTTTCGTGGATTTGACAGCCTGCGAGGATCCGATGTGAAGGCGTGGCTTTTGACGATTGTAAAGAACTGCCATTTGACCGCACTCAAGCAGCAACAGCGACGCGGTCTTGTGCCACTACCCGAGGAATATGACGTTGATGACGGTGACGACATGATCGCGACGACGCCCGCTCCGGAGAGCACCTCGGTGCGCCGGGATGAGGAGCGAACGCTTGATCGACTGACGTCGGCCTTGCGGGAGCAGCATCGGGAGGTTTTGGTGCTGCGCGAGATCGAGGAGATGGATTACCGGGAAATTGCCACCGTGACGAACGTGCCCATTGGTACCGTGATGTCCCGTCTGGCGCGCGCGCGGGCGGCGCTCAAGGCGCGCTGGTTGAAAGAGGCCAACGGGGAGCCGCATGCGGTGCGCTGAGGCGCTGCGCGTGCAGGCATACTTCGACGGCGAGCTCGATGCGCTCGCCGCGGCGGACGTCGAGCGCCACAGCGAGGCCTGCGCCGAGTGCAGTTCGCTGCTCCCGGACTTGGGTGAGGTGCGCACGGCGCTGCGCCAGAATTTGGCCTATGCGAGCGCCCCCCCGGCGCTGCGCGCGAAGATTCTGCGCGCGCTCGATGAGGAAAGCGCCCTCGAGGTCCCGCGCCCGGTTGCGCAGTTGATGCCTTGGCGGCCCGATCCATTCTGGAGGGGCGCGTTCAGCGGCGTGGCCGGCACCGCGCTTGCCGCCGGCCTCGCGTTCTTTGTCCTGGCGCCGCCGATCGTCAATCAGTCCTTAACGACCTCGTGATTGCTCACGTGCGATCGTTAATGCCGGACCACCTGATCGACGTTGTGTCCACCGACAAGCACACAGTAAAGCCGTGGTTCGCGAGTCACGCCGACGTGTCGCCCGTCGTCGCCGATTTCGATTCGCAGGGCTACCGGCTTATCGGCGGGCGCGCGGATTATTTCGCACAGCAGCGCGCCGCCGTGGTCGTGTACCAACACGGATCACACGTCATCAACGTATTTAGCTGGGCTGCGGATCAGCGCGGCGTGCCGCAGGATACCACCCGCAACGGGTATCACCTGGCATTCTGGCGGGCGGGGAATCTCGTGTATTGCGCCGTCTCGGATACCGCGTTGGACGAAATGCTTGGGCTTGCCCGGTTGCTGCAGGATTTGAGCGCGCATGAAGCTCGGTAAGACCCCGTCCAGTCCGTCGCACATTTTCGTGGAATAAATTCTTCCCCGCCGAAGTCTTCTCTCCTGAACCGCAAATTCAAGGAGACTGACATGTCGGATGACCCCTCGGTGCTCACGCGTCGCAATGCCCTCAAATGCCTGGCCTATGGCGGGGCTGGAACTCTCTTCGCGCTGTCGGGCGGGATATTCACGCCCATCGATCTGGCGATGGCGGCGAGCGATAAATACGGCGCCGCCAAGCTCGGCAAGCCGCTGTTCGTTCAAATCAGCGACACCCATATCGGTTTTAACAAAGAAGCAAACCCCGACGTCGCCGGGACCTTGACGCAGACCATCGACATTGTGAACGGCATGGCCGTGCAGCCCGCGCTCATCATCCATACGGGGGACATCACGCATCTGTCGAAAGCCGCCGAATTTGACTTAGCGCAGCAGCTGTTCACACGCCTGCGCACCACCGAGATGCACACCGTGCCGGGCGAGCACGACACCACCGATGCGACGGTCACTGAATACTTCAATCGATTCGGCAAAGCCTCCAATAACAAGGGCTACTACAGCTTCGATCACGCCGGCGTGCACTTCATTGGGCTGATCAACGTCCTGCAGTTCAAGCCCGGTGGTCTCGGTACCTTGGGCGAGGAGCAGCTCGCCTGGGTGGCGGCCGACTTAAAGGGACGCTCCTCGAGCACGCCGATCGTGGTGTTTGCTCACATGCCGCTGTGGACGATCTATGAACCCTGGGGCTGGGGGACCGGCGACGCTGATCAACTGATGAGCCAGTTGCGCCGCTTTGGCTCGGTCACCGTGCTCAACGGCCACATCCATCAGATCGTGCAGAAGGTCGAGGGCAACATCATCTTTCACACCGCGCGCGCGACCTCCTATCCGCAGCCCGTCGCCGGCGTGGGTTTGGGACCCGGGCCCCTCAAGGTTCCCACGGATCAATTGGCGGCGATGCTCGGGATCACCAGCGTGTCCGTTGTGAAACACCCGAGCGCACTCGCGCTCAACGACACGGTGCTTGCCTAGAAACGCATCGAAATCCAACTTAACTAAAGGAGTGATAGACGTGAATATTCGACGAACTCAAATGCTGACGGCCGTCGGCATGCTGATTTTGGGGGCGATGGAGGTGTATCTGCCATCGGCGGCGGAAACTTCCGACACGGCGAAGATCATCGTCAAGGATTTCATGTTCAACCCCACGCCGCTGACGGTCAAAGCGGGCGCGACGGTGACCTGGACCAACATGGACGATGAACCGCACACCGTGGTCAGCGATACGGGAACCTTCAAGTCGGGCGGCATGGATACGAACGAGAGCTTCTCCCACAAGTTTGACAAGCCAGGTACCTATCACTTCACCTGTTCGATCCATCCGCGCATGGTCGGAACCGTCGTCGTTCAGTAGATCCAATGAAGAACGCAACCAAGACCAGCCTTGTCACTGCCGTTACCTTGGCAGCGTTCGCGATCGGCGGAGGAGCGGTGTTCGTCGGCTCCGGGATCTATGACATCGGCGCCGATGACCATCATACGGAACTCACATTGGCAATGATCGAGCAACTGCGGGAACGCTCCATCAAGGCCCGTATCCGCGGGCTCGAGATCCACACTATCTCCGATCCTGCGAGGATCGCCGCGGGGGCGCAACGCTATGCGGCGCTGTGCGTCGGCTGTCATTTGGCGCCGGGAGTGGCGAAATCAGACATTCGACCCGGTCTCTATCCTCACCCGCCCAGCCTCGCACAGGGGAAGATGCAGGCGGAACAGCGAGCGTTTTGGATCATTAAGCATGGCATCAAGATGAGCGCCATGCCGGCGTGGGGCAAATCGCTGGATGACGATGCGATCTGGGACCTCGTCGCGTTCGTACGCAAGTTGCCGGAAATGACTCCGGAGACCTACGCGCAGATCGCACGGGTGCAGTAGGCGGCCACCATAGTTCTAATCTATACATCCAGTAGACGCAATCAATTGGATTATCCAGCTTGCTTCGTGCCCAATGAAGCGGTGCGCGGATGATATAGAAGGCCTTAAAAGCGGACCATCGGCAATGACAATCAGGGAACTACGCTACTTAGTGGCGCTTGCGAATCGAGCGCATTTTGGACGTGCCGCCGTGGACTGTCATGTCTCCCAACCCACGTTGAGCAATCAAATCCGAAAACTCGAGGAGTATCTTGGCGTCACGCTCATCGAGCGAAAAGCTCGATCATTTGCGCTGACCGCGATGGGACAGGAAGTGGTCGGGAAAGCGCAACGAATCGTAGCGGAGGTCGACGGGTTGCTGTCCTCGATCCGCCGGCCACGCGGACCGTTGGCGGGGCCGCTGAATCTGGGTGTCATTCCGTCGCTTGCACCCTATTTTCTACCCTGGCTAATCCCTCTTGCCAAGGCTAACTACGCGGGCTTGCAACTGATCGTGCACGAGGATCTTACCCAGCACCTATTGGAACGCCTGCACAATTATCAAATTGATGCGGCGCTCCTCGCGCTGCCGCTGGAAAGAGAAGGCTTCGAGGAATTGGCGTTGTTTGACGAGCCATTTTGGTTTGCCTGTCCTGCGGGGCATCCCTTGTCGAAACTGAGTGCCGTCAGCGAAGTCGATCTGCGCGACGAACCGATGCTCCTGTTAGCCGAGGGCCACTGCCTGCGCGGCCAGGCTCTGGCGGCGTGCGGGCGCGTCGCCGCGGATGATGATGGAGTCGACGACTTCCGCGCCGCAAGCCTGGAGACGATCTGTCAACTGGTCGCTGCAGGCTTTGGCTGCACCCTGTTGCCGGCGCTCGCCGCTCTGCCGCCGCGTGAGCGGCAGCCGTCAATCGCCATCCGGCGGATGCGATCCATCAATGCGAGCCGCCGCATTGGCTTGGTCTGGCGCCGCGGCTACCCCAAAGGACACGAACTGGCATTACTCGGCAATTGCGTACGGAGCAGTCCGCCAAGCGGTACCGTCTCCGTTATGACGGCTATTCCCTTACATGCGCATCACTAGCGCTTGCCGTAGTCCAGCGGGACGCCCTTGCGCTGCGCAATGATGTAGGCCTCCAGCGCTCTCATCTTAGGATCATCGGGCGCAAGAACCCTACCGCGCACTGGGTGCTCGATGCACCAATTGATCATGTCGCGCAGCAGCGCCACGCGACCCAGCTGCGGTTGAAACTTGGGATAAGACTCCGGATGCGTGTTGGCGGCGCGGGGATGACACATGTCGCAGGACACGGCGATCTCGCTGCCCAGTTCGTCGCCGCTATGGAACACGGTCGATCCGTACACTGCTGTCTTGTAGGTTTCATGCTTCCACACCTGTACGTCCTGTGGGGTCACCGTCCCGTAGGTGGAGGATTGGCCCGTGCCCACCAGTTTGGAATTGTCCGCCGGCGCCACAACCTGGTGAGCCTCAACCTCTCCTTGAATCCAGTTGTTATTCGGATTGCCGGCCTTCCATTGCGCCATCAGCGCATCGGAAATCTTCTGGCCTTCGGCACGGCTCTTGGGCGCGTCATTGGGAACCTGAACCGTCGTTTTGTTATCGCACAGTTTGACGGTTTTGCTACCGGACGCCGGCGTGGCGGATGATGGCTGTGGGGTCGCGACCTGAGTGTCGGCATTCGCGACGAGAGTGGACGCGAGCAGGATTAGCACGAGGAACTTAAGACTATTCATAGCATGGCCTCTGTCGAGTCCGGTCAATAACTGGCGAGCGTTGGGGCGGGGGGTATATCACTCTTACCGCCGCTGCTCAGATAGCTGGCCTTGACCTGCATGGGATTGCGGTTCCACAGGCTGTAGAGCTTGTCGACGAGACCGTCCGGGTGTACGGCCACCGTCCCATCGCCAAGACCGTCGCTTGAGTCGAAAGGATTAGGCCGGTTCATCTGCACGGTCAGCGCCGGCAAGCCCTGGGGCGCATAGGGCCACGGCCACGCGGTCGAGAGCATGCCGTGAAACTGGATATTGCCAATCCGGTTAGTCAGCACCTGATGGGTGTGCCCATGTAGCACGGTGACGCGCTCGAATCGCTGCAATAGCGCTTGCACATCCTCGGCGTCGTCAGTCCAGAAATTCCATGGACGGTAGAGCTTGTAGAGTGGCGAGTGCGAGAAAACTAACAGCGGCGTCGAAGTGGGGAGCTTCTCCAGGTCCTTGCGCAGCCATTCGCGCTGCGGTGCGCCGACTTCGAAGGCGCTCTGTACGGCGTTATCGAGTCCCGCCACCGTATGCATGCGCTCCGCCGGCGTCATGCCGCGAGCGGTCCAGAAGTCCTTTTCCTGGACGCTCATCAGCACCACGAAATGCACGCCTTTGTGGTCGAAGCTGTAGGTTTGCGGCCCGAATAATTCGTTCCAGTGGTCGCCCATGTCGAGGTACCAGTCGTGCTCGCCGACCATCATGTGTACCGGCGCTTTCAGGCTCGTCAGGATCTGTGCGCCCAAATGCAGTTCTTCCTTGCGACCCAGTTGTGCCAGATCGCCGCCGTAGAGTACGAAGTCGGGCTGTGGATCGAGTCTATTGACATCATCAACTGCGCGCAGCAGCTGGCGCACGAAACGCTCATTGGTCTTCTTGGCGTAGAGATGCGAATCGGAGATGTAGGCGAATGTGAAGCCCGGCGTCGCAGGATTATCGGCGGCATACGCGACATTGACAGGTAAGAAACTGTGGAAGTGATTAGACACCCCCGCCGCCAAGACCGCCGCCGCCGCGCCCGTGGAGACTTTCAAGAAGCCGCGCCGGTCGAGATTCTGCAGGCCGCGAAACAATGCCTCGCGCTCCTCCAGATGGCGCGTCTCAACACTCTTAATGTGCGGCGGTTTCCGTCGATCGCTCATGGTGTGGCTCCCTGTTGCTGCAGACCCCTCGGACCCATCACCCGCTGCTCGAACGGAAGGCGCTCTCGGTGTGCAAGTGTGTTGTCGCGAAATGGCCGGTTCTTGGCGGCGAGTAGCTGCTGCTCACGCACCGCCGCCTCGTTCTGCGCAGTGAATCGCGTATCGGTGAGGGCGAAGAGAAAGGCCACTACATCGTCGATCTCGTTCTCGCTCAGATTCAGCGGTTCGATACCGCCGTCCAGATAGGCATTCGTCTCGCCGCCCTTGTTGTAATGGTCCATCACGTCCCACAGTGTCTTCAACGAACCGTCGTGCATATACGGCGCGGTGAGCCCCACGTTACGCAGCTGCTCCGTCTTGAACGCGCCGATGTCTTCACGTTTCTTGGTCACGAGGAATCGCCCGAGCTCCGACATATCGGTTTCAATCGCCAACTTGTCGAGCGCTTCGGTATCGCTCCCGTTCGTCAACACGCCGAGTGCCTGTGTCGCCAGCGCCTCGAAATTCTGCCTGCGTGCTGAGACGCCGATGTTGTGGAATAGATTGTCCGTGCCCAGCGGATTGGATGAATTGATCATGTGGCAGCTGACGCAGCGTGCTTTGCCGTTGAAAAGATCCCATCCGCGCTGCGCGGCGTGCGAGAGCGCCGTGCGGTCGCCGCCGGCAAAGTGGTCAAACGGGGCGTTCAGAAAGATCAGAGTGCGCTCGAAGCTGGCAATCGCGCGGCCCAGATCGTCGTAGTTCGGCGCACGGCCGTAGGCTTTCTGGAAGAGCGTCCGGTAGCCCGGATCGGTTTTAACCGATTCCATGGTGCTGGCGGAGTCCGGATGCCCCATCTCGATGGGATTGAGAATAGGCAGCTTGGCCTGTTCCTCGAGCGACGGCGCGCGCCCATCCCAGAATTGACTTTGCAGAAGCGCTGCATTCATCGTCGTCGGTGCGCTGCGTTTGCCAAGATGATCGCCGATCCCTTCCGACACGCTGCGATGGTCAGTGAAGCCGCGGCTGACATCGTGGCAGGTGGCACAGGCGACGGTACCGTCCCTCGATAGACGTGTGTCGAAGTACAACTTGCGGCCCAGTGCAATGCGGTCCGGGGTAAGTTCGTTGTCAGCCGGCACATAGATCGTCGTCCAGGCCGTGGGGTCGATGCCTGCCGAGGGTGACAGCAAGCCGCTGAGCAGCTCATCCAATCGCTGCTCTTGCTGTGGCATCGGCAACGCACCGTGCGGCGCAGTTGGGAGTTCCGCGGCGACGCTCCACGCGCCGCAAGAAGTTATTGCGAGGGCAACCAGCGCCGTTCTGCATGATGCGCGTACCGAGTCGGACTTGTTCACGCTCCCCCTCCTAACTTTGGTTCGCCCAGGGGCGGAGAATGCGCGATCGATGCGCATGTTCCCAATTCAATTCTTGAATGGAGGCAATAGCGTTTGGCTATCGATGCCTGTTCTCTTGCGGGATCACTAAGACTCGACATTCACGGAATAAAACGCCCGTGTTGCCGGTCTTTGACGTTGCGACGCCCAAAGGAGGGATCTCGATGACCATGGCCGACGTTCTTTCGAAAGCGAGTCACCCCGCGCTACGAAAATATCGAGAGATCATCAACGATACATTTATGACGGATTGGGAGGGTGCGACGTTACATTTTTGGCGATTGGGAATCACTATTGTAGGTCAGTCTCAACGTAGAGGTCTGACCTTGATGAGCAGCTTGGGCGGCTTACTCTACATGGTCGAAAGGCGCCGGTTGCGGCAGGCATCGGTCGGTAGAGACAACTCCGCCTTGTGTGAACGCAACATTCTGTCCCGTGCCTCGGCAGCCGCCGCGTCCAGTCTCGTCTGTTCGAACTGGAACTCGCGAATACAGCGCCGGAAATGTCCGGCCAAGTGCGCGGCATGGTTCGTGCTGATCTCTTCGACGCACTGACTGACCTGCGTTTCGACGGTATCGGCATCGAATTCGATGCGTTCCGTACCCGGGAACGGTGCCAGGCAGGGGAGGGAGTGATAGTGGCCGCGACCGGCGCCGAAACAGTCGAACCGCAGAATCTCATTTTCGAGCACATACAGCGATACACCGGGGCCGATGTCCGTGCCGTAGCGCTTGAAGTAGACGGCGAGATAGCTGTCCGGCTGGACGGGTATCAACTCGACATCATCTACCGGTCGGTTCAACGGCCCGGTATCCAAGTCCAAGCCCTTCGCGATCCTGCGTCGGGCCGACCGGGGCAGCAAGGCATTGAACAAATGCTTGCTTGGCCTGAAGGCAAAGACGTAGCGCAGAAATCGTCGCAATGCCAGCATGACCAGGCGCGCCTTATAGGCCATCAATACGGCCCCCTTGATTCGGTGCCAACGAGTGGCGGTGCAAAAATTTCAGAGTGATTATTGCACGAGGGCCACCTGCCGTGGGCGTGACTTGGCGTTGGATCGTTAGGGCATCATGACGGCACGACATAGTGCCGACCCTACACCCCGTGCTGGGACACAATGTGCGGCAAGTCCTAGGCGATCAGTCCATCGTTGTGATTTACTCGTAAACAAGTATGTTCCGTCTACAAGAAGTCTACGCAGTCCCGACGGCCTGCTGGCCCACCGGGGGGCAGCGGCGGTCGCGCTGGTGACGCTGCCGCCGCCGCTTGGTGTCACAGCGCAGTCCGCAGTTGTATTGAGCCTGCAGATTCTGGCGCGCCCCCTGCTCGCCGCCGCTGCCGGCCGGATCACGCTCGCATTCTGGCGCGGGCCATCTTCACCGCAGCGTCCGGCGTCGCAGACCTAGGAGCCCGAATCCATGCGCATCTGTCTGGTCTGCAGCGAGATCTTTGCGTGGGGCAAGTACGGTGGTTTCGGACGTTCCACGCGCATGCTCGGACGCGAATTGGTGAAGCGTGGCGTGCAAGTAGTGGCTGTGGTGCCGCGCCGTCTGGGCCAGCAGGCGGAGGAGACGCTGGACGGCATGCGTGTGCTGAGCTTCGCGCCGCATAAGCTGGGCGAAGCGCAGCGTTGCTACGAGCGCGCGCAATGCGACATCTATCATTCACAAGAGGCGTCGCTCGGCAGTTATCTCGCGCAGCGTGCCGCGCCGCTGGCGAGTCACGTGATCAGCTTCCGAGATCACAAGTTCTGGGCCGACTGGCTGATCGAGATCGCCTATCCGTCGCAGAGCCGATGGCGGACCGTGATCGCCGCGGTTTACGAACGCAATCCGCTCATGCGCCGTGCAGTCCTTAGAGCCGACCGGTTGTTGTGTGTTTCGCCTCACCTGACGCAGCGGATCCAACGTGCTTACGGCTTGAGCGCGCCGCCGGAGTTTTTGGGATCACCCATCAGCATTCCGGCGCAGGTACCGCACAAGTCCCCGACGCCGCTGGTCTGTTTCGTCGGCCGGCTGGATCGGCGCAAGCGGCCGGAACGCTTTATTGCGCTTGCGGCGCGCTTCCCGAAGGTCGAGTTCGTGATGGCAGGGGAGGCGCAGGATGCGCAATACGAGGCGACATTGCGCGCCAAAGCAGACGGCCTTAGCAACCTGACCATGACTGGCTTCCTGCAGCAGTTCGATGCACCGGCACTCGAGCAGCTGCTGGAACGCAGCTGGGTACTGGTAAACACCTCGGCCCGTGAAGGCCTGCCCACTGCGATGCTCGAAGCGTTGGCGCACCGTTGCGCGCTACTTTCGCTGGTGGATGTGAGCGGTGTAGCCGCCCGCTTCGGCCATCATGCCGCCGACGGCGACCTGGGGAGCGGGCTTGAGCGCCTATTGGGGGAGGGGCGCTGGAAGGACCTGGGAGAGCGCGGCTTCGAATTCGTACGCACGCATTTCGCCTGCAACACGGTGCTGACGCGGCATCTGGCGCTCTACGAATTGCTGGGACGCAGGCCGCAGGCCGCGGCGATCACGGCGTGAGCGTCGCGCGGCCACGCATCCTTGCGTTTGCTTTTTCGGAAGCGTCCTTCGAACTGATAGATCGCTGGTCAGCCTCCGGCGAACTGCCAACATTCAAGCGCCTGCGCGACACTGGTACCTGGGGTCAACTTAAATCCGCCGTGCCCTACGTGACGCCGTTGTTATGGGCGACGATCCTCACTGGCACCAATGCGGGTCGGCATGGTGTCTTCGACTTCTGGCAGCGCGGGACCGATGGCCGACTTCGCGAGGTCGATCGCCGGTCCATCAAGCAACCTTGTCTGTGGGATATGCTGGCTGCCAGCGGGCTGCGGTCGGGCTTTTTCAACGTGCCACTGACCTATCCGCCGCCGCGCATTCCCGGCTTTGTGATCTCGGGCCAAGACGCACCGGGCGCGCATCCGGACGTTGCCGAACCACGGGCGCTGTATGCGGAGATCATCGAACATTGCGGTCGCCTGCCATTCAAGGAGATTTTCCCCGGCGGCCGTCGCAAGCAAGACTATCTAAAACTATTCGACCAGGATGCCGAGGCGCGCAGCGCCGTGCTCGAGCATCTGATGCGCACGCGGGATGAGCCCTTCACCCTCATCTACAACAGCGCCACAGCCATGGCGCAGCATTACTTCTGGTCGGACATGTCCGCGGATCCGGACCGTCCCTACCACGATATTGTCTTGCGTGCTTTCCAAGGCATGGATCGTCTGATGGCGCGCGTGATCGATGCGGCGCAGGGCGAGGTGCAGGTCTTTGCTTTCTCTGAAAGCGGTGCCGGGCCGTTGCGCCGCGGAGTGGACCTTAACGCCTGGCTCGCCGGCGCCGGCCTACTCACGCCGCGTCATGCCGCAGCGGCTGCTGGACAACCATTCGGCAGGGGCGCCCCGCCCCCCAACTTGCTGCGCCACGCCCGCCACTGGGTGCAACAGGCTCTGCCGCTTTCCCTGCAGCGGCACCTAAATCGCCGGCTGGGTCCGCTGAAGCGCTGGATCCAGCATCGGT
Source organism: Pseudomonadota bacterium (assembly GCA_030775625.1). Taxonomy (GTDB): domain Bacteria; phylum Pseudomonadota; class Gammaproteobacteria; order Steroidobacterales; family Steroidobacteraceae; genus Bog-1198. Next base: position 12,990 of record JALYIW010000061.1, read on the forward strand.
CGGAACTCGGCCATATTGATTGGCACGCCACGCGGGCCTACGCCCGCGGCAAGGAAGGCAACCTGTTCATTAATCTTGCCGGACGCGAACCGCACGGCACCGTACAACCTGGCAGGGAATACGAAGCCGTTCGCGATGAGCTCATCGAACGCCTGTACGAGCTGCGCGATCCGTCCACTGACGCTCCGCCGGTGGGGCGCGCCTATCGCTCGGAGGAACTGTTCGCGGGGCCTGGGCTTGAGTTCGCGCCGGACATTATCGTCGATTGGCGCAATGGTGAGTACATGCCAGCTGAGCAGCGCGAATTCAGCGGCGAGATCTTTTGCGAACGCTGGCGCGAGTACATGTCCTGGCCGACGAGCGGCAGCCACCGAAGCAATGGCATTTTCTTCGCTGCCGGGCCGGGGATAGCGCAACGCGGCCGTCTCGACGCGCTCAATCTGCTCGACCTCGCCCCCACGCTATTGCATGCGGCGGGCGCGGCCATGCCGGCAAGCCTCGAAGGTCATGTCGCGCTGGAGATTTTCATCGATCAGAGCGGCAATTAGAGGGGTAACTGATGGAATATCGCGAACTCGGACGCAGCGGCATCAGGGTCTCATGCATCGGCCTCGGCGGCTCGCCGCTGGGCGGTGGTCTGTTTCAGGAACGTGAATCGCTTGCGTTGGACCTGGTGCGACATGCTTTCGATCGAGGCATCACATTCTTCGATACGTCGAACAACTATGGCATGGGGCGCAGTGAGGAGATCATCGGCGAGGCCTTGCGTGGCCGCCGCGACCGGGCGGTCATCGCGACCAAGGGTGGAGCACAGTTCACCGCCGCCGCTCGAATCGCCCTCGCATTGCGGCCGGCGTTGCGCCCGCTGCGCGCGGCGCTGCGACCTTTCCGGCGTGGGCTCAACTTAGCCCGCGACGCGGGTAAGCGCTACGACTACTCGGCCGCCGGTCTGCGCCGGTCACTGGAGGCGAGCCTGACGCGGCTGCGCACAGATCACGTCGATATCTACCAGCTCTACAATCCGACGCCCGGAACTTCGGGTCTTGACGAGGCATTCGAGACGCTCGACCGATTCCGGCAGGAAGGCAAAGCGCGCTACGTAGGGTTGTCCGTGAACCGCGTGAGCGATGCGTCTGAGTTGCTGCGCCGCTGGCGAGCAGACAGTCTGCAGCTGCCCTTGAGCTTGCTCGATCAGGGGGGGCTGGACGGCCAGATTGAGCGATGTGCAGCCGCTGGCATCGGCGTCATCGCCCGATCGGTGCTCGGGCAGGGACTTCTCACCAACGCCCGTGGCCACGTGATGGCCGATGAGAGCTCCCACTACACAGTCGAAGCACTACGCACGCGGCGAGAGCGACGCAAGCACTTTGAGTCGCTAATCTCGCCGGACCGCACGCTGGCTCAAGCGGCGCTGCGTTTTGCTCTCCAGCAGCCTGGCGTTTCGTCCGCGTTGGTTGCTGCGGTGACTATTGAACAGCTCGAAGAAAACCTCGCAGCCCTCGCTGCGCCTGCGCTGACGCAGGAGGAAATGCTTGGCGCGCGCGGCCTCGCGGTTTCGGAACCCGGCGCGTGAACGCAACCGCGCCCCGGCGTTTGTTGGGCTTTGCCCTACGCATCGTCATTTCCGCCGGGCTGCTGTACCTGGTGGTGCGTAAAATCCCGGTAGCTTCCTTCGCGCAGAGTTTGCGGCAGGTCAACCTACCGCTGATGCTCGCATCCTATCTACTCATTCCGGTCATGGGCTACATCAACGCCAACCGTACCAAGATCATGGCGGACATCCAGGGCCTGACGCTCAGCATTAACCAAATCGTGCGCATCGGCTTCATCACCGGATTTTACTCACTGTTTTTGCCCGGTTATATCGCCGGTGGCGCCATTCGCTGGCACCGCATGTCGCGCCACGACAGCAAGCCCGCGCAAGCCTTCGCCACAATAGTGTTCACTCGCTTCCTCAGCACGATCGTAACCGTCATGGTTGGCATGGCGTGCTGGCTGATGGATTCCACGGCACGGCGTAACCTGGGCTTCGGCATGGGCTTCGCGGTGCTGCTGGTCGGGTTGTGCAGCGTCCACTGGCTGATGTTCAACAGCGGTCGGGCTCAGAGGCTGGCGAATTGGGTCGTCGGACACCGCCGCTTGCCGCGGTCCGTGGCCGACAAGTTAGCCAAGGTATTGCGTTCGGTCGATAAATTCAGTGCAGTCTCCGCAAGCAGGCTGGCCTCGACGGTAGCATTGCTGGCATCAAGTGAATTAATAGGGATTCTGAGCTTTTATCTGATCGCGGTGGCAATGCACCTGGAGCTTTCGCCCGCCGGCATCGGTTGGGTGCGCGCGTATGTAACGCTGCTCGCGCTGCTGCCAATCTCAATCATGGGCATGGGTGTGCGCGACGGCAGTCTGGTCGTGATGTTGCGCACTTACGAGGTGGCGCCGCCGCTCGCCGTGACCTATTCGATCCTACTGCTGAGCCGTACCCTGGTGCTCGGCCTACTCGGTGGCGCTTGCGAACTCTGGAATATCATGCATTTCCGCCTGGCGACATCTCTGCGCGCGGAGTGATCCCGGTGGTGCGGCTGCCCCGCGCACACCCCCTCCGCCCAACATCGCTGCCGCTGCAACTTTTTGTAGCAGTTGTGCGCTAAGTCGGCGCGCATGACATATCTTTCCGCGAATCTTTAAACGAGTCGAAATCACGGAGGAAATCATGCACTGCACAAAAATCCGCCATCACTCGGAGCGCCCATGAAGACTGAACAGAGCTCATGGACGCAGCAAGCCGGGTGGATACCTGCGCCTACCGGGCTGCTGGCGCAGTCCGCCCAGCTGGTCCTGGTGTTTGGCGCCACGCCGGCTTTGCGGGATTCCCGTTTGTTGGATTCGATCCGAGCTTCCTACCCCGCCGCGCACATCTTCGGCTGTTCGACCGCAGGGGAGATCTGCGAGGCTCGAGTGTCCGATGACTCGCTGGTCGTCACGGCGATTCATTTCGAACACACGCACATGCGCATTGCCCATGTGAGCCCAAACGCGAGCTCTGATAGCCAGCAGGCGGGTGAATTCCTGGCGCAGGCGTTGCCGCATTCAATCGCCGGCGAGGGCGGCGATGAGCAACAAAAACTCGTGCATGTGCTGGTACTTTCCGACGGCTTGAGTGTCAATGGCAGCGACCTGGTTCGCGGCCTGTCAAAGAATGTTCCCGCCGGGGTTGCAGTGACCGGCGGCCTAGCTGGCGACGGCGCCCGCTTCAGCGAGACGATGGTATTCACGGACGGCGTCCCGCAGACAGGTGCAATCGCCGCCATCGGGTTGTACGGCAGTCGGTTGAAAGTCGGTTTCGGTTCGCTCGGCGGTTGGGACCCCTTTGGCCCGGAACGGCTGGTGACGCGCGCGAAAGGCAATGTCCTGTACGAACTGGATGGTCGCCCAGCACTCGCCTTGTACAAGCAGTACCTGGGCGAGCATGCCAAGGGTCTGCCGGCCACCGGCCTGCTGTTTCCCCTCAGTGTGCGGCCCAAGCCGAACGACACTCCGCTGGTGCGCACCATTCTAGCGGTCGATGAGCAGCAGCAGAGCATGACTTTTGCCGGGGACGTTCCCCAAGGGGCGTATGCACGTCTCACTAAAGCCAACGTCGAGCGGCTGGTCGATGGCGCCGTCGAGGCCGCGCGGGCCAGTTGCCCGGCGGGTGCGTTCCCTCCGCAATTGGCCATTCTCATCAGCTGCGTCGGCCGCAAGCTGGTTCTCAAGCAGCGCGTCGAGGAGGAAGTGGAAGGCGTACGCAGCATCTTGGGCGATCAGGCCGTCCTGACCGGCTTTTATTCCTATGGCGAGATCGCCCCGTTCGTGCTCGGCGAGCGCACCGAACTGCACAACCAAACCATGACCATTACTACCTTGGCCGAGGACTGATCATGATTCCGACGCAAAGCCTGCTGAAGCGTCAGTGGAAACGATTTTTCGGCTCCGCCGCCAACATTCCCGCCGAGTGGGAGGGATTCATCGCCGCGGTCGATAGCGCGTATGCGGAATTCGAGTTTGATCGCGAGTTGATGGAGCGCTCGCTGGAAGTCAGTTCGCAGGAACTGCTCGAGGTGAATTCGGAGATCCGCGCGATCTTCCAGGCGATGCCCGACCTGCTGTTCCGCCTCGACCATGAAGGCACCATCCTTTCGGTCAAGGCTGGGGCAGGCGGCGAAATGCCGCAGCAGGAGCTGGCGGGAAAACGTATCCAGGATTGCTGGCTCAAACATGCCGGTGAGGAGTTCTGCGGGGTGTTGCGGCGGGTGATCGACGACAAGTTGATGGTGAGTATCGAGCACTCGGAGGGCGCCAAAGGGCAGGAGTCGTTTTACGAGGTCCGGCTCGCGCCTCTGCTCCAGGACCAGGTCGTTGCCATTGCGCGCAATATCACTGAGCGCAAGAGCGCGGAAGGTAAGCTTGAGCAGATGCACAAGCAGCTCACCGACGCTTCACGCCAGGCTGGCATGGCGCAGATCGCCAACAACGTGCTGCACAACGTCGGCAACGTCCTCAACAGCGTCAATGTGTCCGCCGGCCTGATTGGAGGCAAGGTGCGTGCTTCCAAAGCTCAGGGCCTCGGCAAAGCAGTGCAGCTGCTGAACGAGCACGCGGCGGACCTGCCTGCCTTTCTCACTGGCGATGAAAGGGGCAAAGCGCTCCCGCGGTACCTCAACAAGCTGGCCGCGGCGCTTGCTGAAGAGCAACAGAACATCACCGACGAACTCGGATCATTGACCAAGGGAATCGACCATATCAAGGAAATCGTTGCCACGCAGCAATCCTATTCGGGCGTTTCAGTTCTCATCGAGCCGGTGCAAATCGAGGAATTGATGGACGACGCGCTGCGCATGAATTCCGCTTCGATGGCTCGGCATCAAATAACCGTGGTCAAAGAATTCGCCGATGTGCCGCCCTTGATGCTCGATAGGCATCTGGTGTTGCAGATTCTGATAAACCTCATCGGCAATGCCAGGAACGCCATGGACGGCGTGCCCGATCGAGCGCACCACATCACGCTGCGGGCGCAGATCGCCGAGTCCGGCGGTGCCCCTTGGTTGACCCTGGGCGTCGAAGATGATGGCGAAGGAATTGCGCCGGAGAACCTCGGTCGGCTCTTTACCCACGGCTTTACCACCCGCAAGAATGGCCATGGGTTTGGGCTGCACAGTTGCGCGCTGGCGGCCAAGGAGATGGCCGGCACCATCACGGCTCGCAGCGATGGGCCGGGCAAGGGTGCGATGTTTACCGTTGAATTGCCGGCCATTCCGGCTGAGAGGATCCGATGAATACGCCACAAAACCGGCGCATCCTGCTGGTCGACGATCTGCCGAGCATCCACGAGGACTTTCGTAAGATTCTTAATCCCCCCGCGGCCGCAACCGATTTGGATGCGGAGGAGGCAATCCTCTTCGGTACATCGACCAACACGGCCTCGGTCAGCTTCGAGATGGATTCGGCGTATCAGGGCGCCGAAGCCCTCGAGAAAGTCCGCGCCTCGCGGCTGGCAGGTCTGTCCTACGCCATGGCATTCATCGACATGCGCATGCCGCCGGGTTGGGATGGGGTTGAGACGGTGGAGCGCCTGTGGCTGGAGGAGCCGCGGCTACAGATCGTGCTCTGCACCGCCTACTCCGATTACTCTTGGACTGAAGTACTGACTCGTCTCGACGTGCGCGATCGGCTGCTCATCTTGAAAAAGCCATTCGATGCCATCGAGGTCTACCAATTTGCCAATGCGTTGACCACGAAATGGCAGATGACCGAACAAGCGGCGTTCCAAATGAGCAGCCTGGAGGAAGCGGTCGAGGCGCGAACCCGGGAACTATCCAACGCCAACATCATCGTACAAAACAGTCCCGTGATCCTTTATCGCCTGCGCGGCGAGCCCTCGTTCCCGCTTATTTATATCTCGCAAAACATCACTAAATTGGGCCACGAGCCCGAGACCTTGCTGGCCTCGCCCAGCTGGGCGCAAAGTCTGATCACTCCCGACGACCAGGCCAAGGTCGGCGAGGCGATGGCGCGTGTATTGGAAAAGGACGCGCAGGGCGCCGCGATCGAGTTCCGCCTGTGCACCGGCAATGGCGCCCTGCGCTGGGTCGAGAACCGCTACGTGCCGGTGCGTGACAAGGACGGGCGCCTCACCGAAGTCGAAGGAATCATCATCGACATTACCGAACGCAAGGCGGCAGAGGAGGAAATCGCCATGCTGGCTCGCACGGACGGCCTCACCGGGCTGGCAAATCGCGCGACGTTCACTGAACGCCTCAGTCAGGCCTATGCCGCCGCGCAACGCGGCGCGCTCGCGTTTGCAATTCTGTATCTGGATCTCGACAAGTTCAAACCGGTCAACGACACGTTTGGCCACCCGGTCGGGGATTTGCTGCTGCAAGAGGTCGCCCAGCGTCTTAAGAACTGTACGCGGGAAAGCGACCTGGTCGCTCGGCTGGGCGGAGATGAGTTTGCAATACTGCAGGGCGAGATACGCGAGCCCGCGAATGCCGGAGCCCTCGCCGCGAAGATCCAAACGGCGCTGGCGCTTCCCTATCTGATCAACGGCAACGACATCAGCATCTCGGTCAGCATCGGCATCAGCCCCTATTTAGCGGGCACGGTAGGAGCGGATGCGATGCTGGTGCAGGCCGATCTGGCGCTGTACCGATCCAAGGATGAGGGCCGCAATCAGTATCACTTTCATTCTGCCGATCTCGACCAGCATGTGCTCGATCGTGTGACTCTCGCCGATGAAATTAAAGGAGCTATCGAACGCGACGAATTCACGCTCCAGTACCAACCGCAAGTGGAGTTGTCCTCGCAAAACATTGTCGGCATGGAAGCTCTCGTGCGCTGGAATCATCCCGAGCGCGGGTTGCTCGCCCCGAGTTTTTTCATTCCGATTGCCGAGAAAACCGGTACGATCATCGCGCTCGGACACTGGGTACTCGACCAGGCCTGCCGCCAAATGAGCATCTGGCGCGATGAGGGGCTGAATCTGCCCGTAATGGCGGTCAACCTTTCCTTGCTCCAACTGAAATGCGGCCAAGACTTGGTCCGCGACGTCACAGAGACGATCGCGAAGTGGGGTCTGAGGCCTTCCGATATCGAGTTCGATGTCACCGAGGCGACATTGGCGCAGTTGACCTGGACGCAAAACGAAGTACTTCCACAACTACGGCAACTCGGCGTTAAAATCGCAATCGACGATTTCGGCAGCGAGTACTCCTCGTTTGACTATGTCAGGGCTTACCGCGTGAACCATTTGAAGATCGCCCAATCCTTCATTAACCGCTCCACCAACGATCCGGAGAGCGCGGCAACGATCCGCGCCATCGTCAACTTTGCGCATGATATTGGGATCGTCGTCATTGCCCAAGGCGTGGAGACCGAGCAACAGCGCGATCTGCTCACATCGACGGATAGCACGACGCAAGCACAAGGTTTCCATTTTAGTAAAGCGGTGGGAGCCGATCGCGCCGGAGAGTTACTGCGGCAAGGCCGCCTCGCGCCGGCAAGTGAGTCCTCGACAGACGAGTCCGACCGAGCCGAATATGGCTATGCCGAGCGGGCACGCGCCTAGCGTCGGTAGCAATGTCGGCCGTAACTTCCCGCGCCATTTCAGCTTCATGCGGCGAAGGTTTATAATTCTCTCTGGCGCCCCGCTGCGGCGTCTTCGCGAGCAGCGTGAGACAACAGGAGAAGATTATGACAAGTCGCAAGGTAATCGTAACCATCGCGCCCACCGGCGGGATGGCGAAAAAGTCGCAGAACCCGCATCTGCCCACCCAGCCGCAGGAAATTGCCGACGACGTCAAGCGGTGCTATGACGCGGGCGCGAGCGTGGTGGCGGTACATGCTCGCCGCAAAGACGACCAGGCGACCTGCGACCCGAAAATTTACGGGGAAATCAATAACCTGATTCGTTCCAAATGCGACGTCGTGATCAACAACTCGACGGGGGGTGGCGTTGACGGGGACATGACCCGCCAAGCCGCCAACGGTTACTGGGAAATCATGTGGGACGAACGCATCAAAGGAGTCGAGGCGGGCGCCGAAATGTGCACGCTCGATTCCCACACCATCGTGGCGAGCTTCGGCGAAAAGGAATTGCTGCTGAATACCGCGCCCTCGCGATGCCTGCAACTCGCCAAACTGATGCGCGAGAAAGGGATAAAACCGGAGTGGGAAGTATTCAATCCCGCCCACATCCTTCAGGACGCGACGCAAATCATCGATGCAGGGTTCGATGAAGCGCCCTTTTATTTCAACATCGTGCTGAATTGCGACCGCGCGTTTCAAGGCGCTCTGCCGTATACGCCCAAGATTTTGCAAATGATGGTCGACACGCTGCCGAAAAACAGCATTTTTTGCACCAGCGGGATCGGACCGGCACAATTGCCGGCGGCGGTGCAGACCTTGCTGCTGGGCGGACACGTAAGAGTCGGCTTGGAAGATAACCTTTTTTATGAGCGCGGCGTGCTGGCAACCAATGTACAACTCGTCGAGCGCATCGTCAGGATCATGCGCGAATTCGGCATTGAACCGGCGACCGCGGCAGAGGCGCGGCAGATTATCGGCTTACCCCGCGGCGGTGCCCAGCGCCGCGACGCGCAGACGGAGAGGGCGGCCTGACGCCACAAGCCGGGGGACGGGCGCGCGAAGGGATCTGGGGCCGCGCCCGCCCGCAGGTCAATTCCGCGGCGGATCGCACGCGGGACAGGGTGCGAGCGGGGCGTCCAATTTCGATGTCAGCAACAATTTTCCAGTGAGATTCACGCCGTCGAGCGCGCTCACTTCGAGCAGCGCTTCGAAGGGCGCCGCAAGGTCGCCTTGCGCGCCCAAATCGTGAAGCTTTGCGCTATTGGTGAACGTTTCCGCGGTTTGACGCACCCCTTCGTCGCGCGTGCCGGCGATCACCACGATGTTGTTGCCTCCGGGACCGCGGATAGCGGAAAAAAATCCGTAGTCGCGGTAAGCCGAGTCCAGCCCCGAACTCTTGGCTGCTCCCATGTTCTGACTGGCCGTCTGGCTGATGTACCGATGTTGAGTTTTCCTATCGACGAGTTCGTCATAGGAGTCTCCCAGCGTGAACCGTGAGCCGCGGAAAACCAGATCCCTCAGAATGCCCATTTCGCCCAAATATCCGATGTAAACAATGTTCACCGCCTTGAGTGTGGCCGGATTGACATCCGACATCATGCTCACGAGGATGCGACGGTTGCCGGTGGCGATGACCGGCATCACGTCCCGCAATGCGAATGCAGCGGCCGTCGGCAGGTAGCGCAGTCCCACGTCAATGTAGCGGTCGGCCACTTCGGGATGCTGCTTCACGTAGTTATCGAGATCGCTCTTGGAATTGACCGCATATTCACGGACCAAGCGCTTCACTTCCATGGACTCGTCCGTCTCACCGATAAGGTAATAGTCGCCCACGATGACCATGATGGGTCGATCGTCGCTCAGAACCCAAGACCAAATGGGAGTGGCGCGAATTCGCTCGATATCGGTATGGGGTGTATGCAGCCAGACAACGGTACCTACCAGCAATGCGGCTGCGCCAGCGGCGAGGCTCGCGGCCAAGGCGACTCGGCGGCGTGGTTTGGGTTGATTCGCGAGCGACGCAGCGGAACTCACCGTCAAGCGATATTCGCCGCGCGGTATGTGCAGGGCCGCCCCCCCATTGGCGCCCGCTCCGGCGTAAAAATCCTCCAGCGTGCGCCGCAGTTTATGGATGTAGACTCGAACCAAGGCATCTTGGGAGACATCGAACTGTGAACCCTTGCCGAACACGTCGATGGCTATGGCTATTTCTTTCGGCGACAGCCCTTCGAGCGACTGCGCGAGCAGATAATCGAACAGTTTCCGCAATCGCGCTTCGCCGAGAACTCCGCTCTCCTGAATGCGGCCGGCTTCGCGACGTAATGCCTCCCTGGTGTCGGGGATTAGCAACACGGCCCGGGGAAGCGACAAATGGCGCGAAAAAAATTCATGGTCCGCGAGTTTAACGTTAAATAACGTCACTCCGAACAGTAAATTACGTGAAAATGATCTGACCGTTGCGCGAACCTATCCCCATGCGTCTAACCACCCTCATTGCCGTGTTGCTTATGGCCTTCGCCGCGGTCATTGCCATGCACAACGGGCGCCTGGAGTCGCGGCTGCTGCGCGCTGATCCTAACCGCCTGCCGGGGGACCCGGCGCTGCTGCCGTTCGCCGTAGGAAGGGGAAAATCACTGTTCGAGGCGAATTGTGCCAACTGTCATGGGGCACTGGGGCAGGGTGCCCCGGCGCGCGGAATTCCGAACCTGGCCGACACCGATTGGTTGTACGGCAGCGGCCTCGTCGATGAGATCGAACGCGTCGTGACCTACGGCATTCGCTCGGGTCACCCCAAAGCGTGGAATCTGGCCCTGATGCCTGCCTATGCGACGGCGCAACCGAGTGCCGCCGAAACCAAAATCCCGCCGCTTTCACCTGGCGGCATACGCGACGTGGTGGAATTCCTGCTGAAAGTGCAAGGGCAGCCGGCCAATGAGGAGGCGGTGGTGCGCGGCGCCAGAATCTACAGCGGCGTGGGTGGCTGTTGGGACTGCCACTCCGGCGACGCCCAAGGAGATACGGCGATCGGCGCGCCCAACTTGACCGACAGGATCACGTTGTATGGAGACGGCGGACGACAATCACTCTTTGATTCCATCGCCTACGGTCACCATGGAGTGTGCCCTGCATGGATCAAACGAATCAGTCCCGCCGGCATCCGCGAAATCAGTCTTTATGTCTACTCCCTTTCACACCACCTGCCGCCGGTGGCGGCCAAGGCAGAATGAGCATGTCGGTCAAGCCTCCTACCCAAACATCCGGTTGGCGCGACTTCGGGCAAATCAGTGGCCTGCGATCCATGGCTCTCATGGCCGGCGGCGCGGTGGCGGGATTGTTGCTCGCGGGTTATGCATTGTTCACGGCCCGGGGCACCTCAACCCTGGTGGTTCCTGCGGAGGATGTGGCGCTGGTCAATCAACAGCCGATTTCACGTACCGATTACCTGGGCCAGTTGCAGACTTTCTACAACGTGGATTTGGGGCACGCGACCGCCGCGGAACGCAAGAAAGTGCTGGACGACATGATTCGCGAAGAGCTCTTCGTGCAGAGAGGCAAGGAACTCGATGTCGCTTCCATAGATCCGGAAGTTCGCAGCGCGATGGTCAATGCCGTCGAATTGGAAATCGCCGCGAATGCGCTCACGACGCAACCGAGTGAGGCGAAGCTGCGCGCCGCCTATGCCGCGCGACAGAGTAAGTATGCAAGCGAGGGGACGATGACCGTGCGCGATTGGGTGTTTCCCAGCGGCGACCCCAGCCTTGCGGCTCGCGCTGTGCTGGCTTTGAAGGGCGCCCCACCGACGGCCGCTTTGCTTGCTGGGTTGAACGGCAAGGATTCGGGAAAGGTGGATGACGAGGAGTTTTACTTCGCCGCCAAAATTCATCTCGGCGACAAGCTCTTTGAAGCGGCACGCAATTTGCCCGACGGCGGCGTGTCGGCTCCCATCGTCACGCCGGATGGAATCCACGTTCTGTATATGGTCAAGAACAGACGGCCCGTGCCTTTTGATTTCGACGCGGCGCGCGAGCAAGTCCTCAACGACTATCGCAATGATGCGATCAACCGCGTCAAGACCAGCGACGAGGCATTTTTGCGCAAGCGGGCCAATGTTTTGATCGCGGAGGATATGCGCTGATGCGCAATGCCGCCTGGGTGCCGTGTCTTGTATTGTTTGCCGCGGGCCTCGCCGGCGCACACACGCGCAGCCAGTCAAATTCCGTGTGGGAGATCGATGGCACGGACGTCGACCTAGTAATGACGATTCCGAACATCGAAGCGGATCGATTGGCCACGGACAAGGGGTCGCCCCCCGATTCTGTCATGAAGCAATATTTGACTGAACGGGTGTACGCGGTGGCGGGCGGCACGCGCTGCGCGTTGATCCCGCCGGTGGAGACTCTCTCGGCGACGGCGGGCTATCGCAAATATGATTTCACGTTCAAGTGCGGCACTCCCAATGATCTGCGGATCCATTCCGGCGCCTTCTTCGATCTCGTGCCCAATCACACGAATTTCGCGCAGGTGCAAAACGTGGCTACGGGGGAATTCACCGAGCAGTTGATTACCAACGAACATCAAACCGTGGAAGTCACGGGCGGGGAAGGCAGCCGCTTGAAGAGCGCGCGCTTTTTTGAATTCATTCGCATGGGAATGCTGCACATTTTCACGGGAGTCGACCATATGTCGTTCCTCCTTGGATTGGTGCTGATTTCGCGGCGGCTGCGCGATTTGGTGTTCGTCGTGACCGGCTTCACGATTGGCCACAGTCTGACCCTGGCCCTCGCGGTGACGGGTGTGCTGCGCCCGCATGCCGAATACATCGATGCGCTCGTGGCTCTTACCATCGCGCTGATCGGCGCGGAAAATATCGTAGTTCAGACGCAGAAACCCCGCATGGTCGCTCTGGTGGTGGGCGGCGGCATGGCTTTGATGGCGCTCATCCAGTGGCTGGGGTTCGGCGGCCTGCCGAGTTTGCTGCTGTTGGGCGCCGGCTTGTTCACCGCGAACTACCTGTTGATCTCCGGCAACTTGCGCGACGCGGGACGCTTGCGGATGCTCATTACGCTGGTGTTCGGCTTGATCCACGGCTTTGGATTCGCCGCCGACTTGCTGCAGTTGCAATTGCCGCCGGAGAGGCTTGCTGAACTGCTGGTGGGCTTCAATTTGGGAGTGGAGGCCGGGCAATTGGCGTTGGTCGTCGGCGCGACGTTGCTGGTGCTGCTGCTGAGGAAACTCAAGTTGGCGTTGCCGCGGCCCATCGTCGTCGACGCGGCGTCAGCCTTCCTCGTGGGTTTGGGTGTGTTCTGGTTCGTAAGCCGAAGCTACGCTTAGCAGCCCTACTTGATGAGGGTCGTCGCGCCGCGCCACGACCCGCGTGTCACGGTTCGTTTCACGGTGTCAAGCACCAGCCGTGTCGCGAGGCTCACCACGGGCGAATGGCTGCGTGACTCGTTCTCACATAAGGCCCAAGTGATTTGCAGACCGCGCATCGGCGCCCAGCTCAAGTTCTCGGCCGCAGCCCGCGTCGGCAAGGCGCAGCTTGGCACGATAGTGGCACCGATGTCTTGACGCGCAAGTTCCAGACAAAGCGTCACGGTATCGGTTTCCACCGCGATCTTCAGATTCAAACCTCGCTGGTTCATGGCCCGCTCGACGATACGGCGCAACAGATTTGGGCGCGCCGGCATTACCATGGGTAATCCGTCCAGACGCCCGATCGGTGGGGGGCTCTGCGGACTGAGCCCGCAAGCGGCGGAACGTACCAGGATCAGCGGTTCACGCAGTAGAGGCGTTTGGCGATAGCCCACCGTCGGAGCGGTTTCGAACGGCACGATTGCGAGGTCCAAGAGTCCCGCCTGCATATGATCGCGCAAGGCGTTGCTCACGCCCTCGTAGACACGCAAGGCAATCGTTGCGTCATGCTTGCGCAGCGCGGCGACAAAATGTGCGGTAAACACCTGCTGCCAGGAACTTGGGATGCCGATGGCGATCTGGCCGCCCGCGCGCTCCCCGACCTGCTCCTGCAACAACGCAAATTGACGCAGCAGCGGTCGCGCTCGGTCGGCCAAGAGCATGCCGGCCTCGGTCAAGCGCACGCCCCCCTTGGTGCGGATGAACACCCGAGCTGCGAGCTGCTGCTCGAGTTTGGCAATGTGGCGCGAGAGCGCGGGCTGCGACAAATTCAAGTCGGCGGCGGCGCGCGTGATGCTGCCGAGTTCGGCCGCGCGCAGGAAATAGTCCAAGAGTTGCGAGTCCATCCGTTTGCCTAATGTGTAATATCCGCATATCGGATAACTGTCATACTTTGCCAGCATTATGCGAATGACTGAAGCGCGGCGTAAACTCCCTGCCCCATGAAATCCAACACGGTCAACCTCGCCCGCACGCGGCACACCAATTTGCAACGCCTGCTGGTGCCGGGGTCGATAGCGGTGGTGGGAGCTTCCGCCGACGCCGCCAAAGTCGGTGCACAGGCATTGCGCTCCTTGCGCGGGTTTCCCGGCGGCATTTACCCCATCAATCCGCGGCAACCTGAAATTCAAGGCTTGCGGTGTTACCCCAGCATTTCGGCGCTACCCCTGCCCGTCGATCTCGCGGTACTCGCCATCCCGGCCGAGCACTGCGTCACTGCGGCGCGCGAAGCCGCCGCGGCAGGGGTCGGCGGAATTTTCATCGTGTCCGGGGGCTTCGGCGAGACCGGCAGCGCGGGTGCGAACCTGCAGGCGGAACTCGCCGCTGTTTGCCGCGAGACGGGTTTGCGGCTGCTTGGCCCCAACACATCCGGTTTCATCAATCCGCACGCCGCCTGTGTGGCCTGCTTCGTGCCTGGGGTGGATCAATTGGGCAAGGGGCGAATCGGCGTCATCGCGCAATCCGGCGGCGTGAATCTCAGCGTGGCATTTTTGCTCGATCGCCTCGGCGAGGGCCTGTCTATGGCTATTGGACTCGGCAACGCGGTGGATGTCGATGCCGCCGATGTGCTGGCACTGCTCGCCGACGATCCGCACACGAGCGCGATTGCCCTGCACTTGGAAGGCGTGCCCAAGGGCCGCGAGTTGTTCGAGGTCGTGCGCACAGCGGTGCTCAAAAAGCCGGTAGTGGCGTTGGTCGCGGGGCGCAGCGATATCGGCGAATTCGCCGTCTCGCATACCGGAAATCTGATGGGATCGCGGCAACGCAGCGTCGCCGCTTTGACGCAGGCGGGGGCGGTGATTGTCGAGTCCACCGAGGATCTGGCGCAAGCGGTAGCGGTACTCGCGGAGCGTCGCTTGCCGGCTCGGCGACACTCGCGATTTGGATTGGTGACCGGTCAAGCAGGTCCTGGTCTATTGATCGTCGACGGCCTTAAGACGGCGGGTATCGACGTGCCGGAGCTCGCGGCGGCGACCGTTCAGCGGGTGCAATCTCTATTGCCGCCGTTGACATTCGTCAAGAATCCGGTCGATACCGGTCGCCCGGGCCCCACGTTTGCGCAGGTCGTTGCCGCGGTCGCCGGCGATCCGCATATCGATGCGGTGTTGGTCTACGGCCTGAGCGAACCTGCGGTTTTGGATCCCAGCGCCGCGCTGCTGCCCGCGCTCGCGGAATCCGGCAAGCCGATCGTCTTCGGCACTCTGGGACTCATGAATGACGTCCAACCCGCATTGGCCTCGCTGCGGCAAGCGGGAATCTCCGCAGTGCAAAGTCCGGAGCGGTTGACCCTGGCGGCAATTGCATTGAGTTCCGACGCGAGCGGCCGCCTGCGGCGTCCCGCAGCCGCAATCCCCGCCGTGGCGGGAACGATGGTGTTGCGCGGTCCTTACGATGAGTACCGCGCCAAAGAACTGCTGGCCTCTTACGGCATTGCAAGTCCGCAGCGAGTTTTATGCGGGTCGAGGCAGGCCGCGATCGCGGCGTTTGACCGTATGCGCAAACCCGTGGTCGCAAAAATCGTCGCCGCCGATATCGCCCACAAGACCGAAGCCGGTGGTGTGCACCTGGATCTGCGCAGCGAATCGCAACTGCTGATGGCTTTGGATGCCATCGACCGAATTGCCACTCGTCATCCGGGCCAGGTGTTGATCGAGGAGATGGCGCCCGAGGGAGTGGAATTGATCGTGGGCGGCGTCAGGGATGAATCGTGGGGCCCCTGCGTCGTCATCGGCTTAGGGGGCGTCATGGCGGAGGCATTGGCCGACACCGCGGTGCGGCTCGCGCCGCTGGCGGCAGCCGACGTCGAGGACATGCTCGACAGTCTACGCGGCCGCAAGCTGCTGGAGGGCTTTCGTCATCTTCCCGTGTGCAGCCGGACCGCAATCATCGAGGCGGTGCTGGGGTTGGCCACGCTGTTGCAGGAACATCCCGAAGTGCGCGAGGTGGAAATCAATCCCCTGCGTGTGAATGCCACATCGGCGCTGGCGCTCGATGCCTTGGTGGTACTGGACGCGCCGTGACCGAACCGGTTGCATTTGCGGAACCTGAGGCGATTCGCTCGGTGGCGGTGATCGGCGCCGGCGCCGTGGGTGCGAGCTGGGCGGCGTTGTTTCTGGCGCGAAATCTCGATGTCTGGGCATTCGATCCGACGCCCGGCGCCGCCTTACGCACCCAGACCTTCATCGCCGCCGCGTGGCCGGCATTGGTGGCTTTGAATCCATCCACCACGCCATCGCCGCCTCTGGAGCGTTTGCGCTTCACCGCATCCGCCGGCGAGGCTGCGGCAAACGCCGATCTCGTGCAGGAAAATACTCCGGAAGACCCGAACCTCAAGGCCAGGATCATCGCCGAACTCGATGCCGCCGCCGGTCCGCACAAGATTCTGCTGTCCAGCACGGGAGGAATTCTACCCACGGATCTGCAGTCGGCATGCCGCCACCCAAAGCGATTTATCGTGCTGCATCCGTTTAACCCAGCACATCTCATCCCGCTGGTCGAAGTGGTGGCGGGGCGCTACACGGCGCCCGAGGTGGTGGATTGGACTCTACGATTCGCCAGACTGGTCGGCAAGCATCCCATTTGCCTCAACCGCGAAGCGGCAGGCCACATGACCAACCGGCTGCAATTCGCCTTGCTACGCGAGGCCGTGCACTGTTTACAAAGCGGCATCGCCAGCGCGACCGACATCGACGCCGCTGTGCGCTACGGATTGGGCCCCCGCTGGACTTTAATGGGGGGACTGATGACCCTGCATCTGGCCGGCGGCCCCGGCGGCATGGCCGCCATTCTCGAGCATGCGGGCGCCGCCATCGAATCCTGGTGGGCGCCTGCCGCGGATGTGCACTTGGACGCGGCGACCCGAGCTTTGCTGGTCACGGCGGCGCAAGAGCTGTCCCAGGGGCGGCCCATCGCGGAATGGACCGGATGGCGCGATCAGAATCTGGTGCGGATGCTGCAGCTATTGCAGCAAAGCGCGGCGGCCTGGCCCGCCGCGGTCACCGCGCCCGGAATTTGATCTGCATGGATATATCGTCGGCGCGGGTATTGGGCGATGTCTACCGGGCAAACGCCGCGCTCTATCCAACCAAGACCGCACTCATTTCCCACAGCGGCGAAGAACGCAGCTTCGGCGCGTTCAACCAGCGGGTGAACCGGCTCAACCATGCGCTGGGCGCACGCGGCGCCGAAAAAGGCGACCGAGTCGCCGTCCTCAGCCGAAATTCAATCGAGTACATGGAGATTTACGGGCTCGGCAAAATGGGACTGGTCATTGTCGCGCTCAATTGGCGCCTCGTCGCGGCTGACATCGCCAAGCTCATTCGGCACTGTGCGCCCCGCGTCCTGGTCGCCGACCCAAGCCATGCGGAGTTGATCGACGGCCTGCGCGAAGAACTCGATGGCGTGTCGCTTTTCATTCTGATCGGCGGTCAACGCGCTGGCTGGCAGTCCTATGAATCGCTGATCGCCGCCGCGCCGGACGACGAACCCAGTGTGCAAGTATCCCCGGATGACGTGATGGCGTTAATCTATACCAGCGGCACCACCGGAGCGCCCAAGGGCGTGGCCGTCACGCACCGCACCGTGCTCGATAATGCATTCACCGTGGCGCATCCATTGCTCTCGCTATCGAGCGAGGACATCGTGATGGCCGTCATGCCGTTGTTCCATTCCGGCGGTATGTGGTATCACGCCTTTCCGAGTCAGGCGGCAGGCTGCACGCTCGTGGTGTTGCCTGAATTCGATCCGGCGGTGGTGCTGTCATCCTTGGAACGCCGCCGCGTGACCTACGTGCATCTCGTCCCCACCATGATCGCGGCGCTGATCGATCATCCGTTGGCTCAAAGCACTGACCTTAGCGCATTGCGGCTGATTTTCTATGCCGCCTCGTCGATGCCGGTCGACCTGCTCATGCGGGCCATGGCGCGCCTGCAGGGTTGCGAGTTTGTGCAGAGCTACGGTGCGACGGAAAGCGGGGTGCTAACGGTGCTAACCCCCGCGGACCACGCGCGGGCGCGTCAAAACGAGCGCCATTTGTTGAGGTCTTGCGGCCGAGCGCTGGACCATCGTGAAATTCGCATATTGGCCGCCGACGATGAAATCCAGCCGCCCGAGAAGTTGGGGGAAATCGCGATACGCAGTCCGGGGGCCATGCAGGGCTATTGGCGCGATGAGCCCGCGACGCGGCGTATCAGCGCTGGGGATGGCTGGCTGCGC
>JALYIW010000062.1 GCA_030775625.1 Pseudomonadota bacterium
TTGAGTTTCAAGCTCCGCTCTAGAGATGGTCCGAGCCTGTAGGTCGCCGCTGTTCCTCAACCGGTGCCACCAACCGTGTCTCCTCGGTTCGATGGACAATGTAAGGTTTGTTGTGGCCGTCGATCACCTGCTCATCGACCACGACTTTTTGCACATTACGCAGCGACGGCAGGTCGTACATGGTGTCCAGCAGCACATTCTCCAGAATAGTGCGCAGACCCCGGGCTCCCGTCTTTCGCTGCATCGCTTTGCGCGCCACCGAGCGCAGGGCATCTTCGCGGAAATCCAGTTCCACTCCTTCCATGTCGAACAGCTTGCGATACTGCTTGGTGAGGGCATTCTTCGGCTGCATCAAAATCGAAATCAGCGCATCTTCGTCCAGCTCTTCGAGAGTCGCGACCACGGGTAGGCGGCCGACGAATTCAGGGATCAAGCCGTACTTGATCAAATCCTCAGGTTCGGTGTCGTGGAATACGTCGTTGCCATGCGGCCGCGCATTATGCTCGCGCACCTCGGCCATGAAACCGATGCCGCTCTTGTGCGTGCGATTCATGATGATCTTTTCGAGACCCGCGAACGCGCCGCCGCAAATGAACAGAATATTGGTGGTATCGACTTGCAGGAATTCCTGTTGCGGGTGCTTGCGCCCGCCTTGCGGCGGCACCGAGGCAATCGTGCCTTCGATGAGCTTGAGCAATGCCTGCTGTACGCCTTCGCCCGACACGTCGCGGGTAATGGACGGGTTATCGGACTTGCGTGAAATCTTGTCGATTTCATCGATGTAGACGATGCCTGTCTGCGCCTTCTCCACATCGTAGTCGCATTTTTGCAAGAGCTTCTGAATGATGTTCTCGACGTCCTCACCCACATAGCCCGCCTCGGTCAAGGTCGTGGCATCGGCAATGGTGAAAGGCACGTTCAGCAAGCGCGCCAGCGTTTCCGCCAGCAGCGTCTTGCCGGACCCGGTGGGTCCGATCAACAATATGTTGCTCTTCGCGAGTTCGACCTCATCGCGCGTGCGCACGCCGTCGGCACCGCGGGTCTGAAGCCGCTTGTAGTGGTTGTATACCGCCACCGACAGAACCCGCTTGGCGCGCTCCTGGCCGATGACATATTCATCCAGAACTTTCTTGATTTCCTGGGGCTTGGGCAGCTTGTCGCGGGTGCGCTCGGCCCGTTCCTCGAGTTCTTCGCGGATTATGTCGTTGCAAAGCTCCACGCATTCGTCGCAGACGAATACGGACGGGCCGGCAATGAGCTTGCGAACCTCATGTTGGCTCTTTCCACAGAAGGAGCAATACAACAGCTTGCCGTCATCATGTTTGCCGCGCGATTCTTCGCTCATGCTGTCCTCAAATTGGCCGTGACCCCCGACAAGCCACGGGGAAAGCGGCTACATACAGACTATATAGCACCCGGCCGACTTCACGCAAAGAGAAGGTCTTCGCGGCTGTGAACCAGGCCCTCTTTAAGCCTTGATCGGTAGTTCGCCGCGTTTTTCGAGCATGGAATCGATCAAACCGTAGCTGCGGGCCATTTCCGCGGTCATGAAATTGTCCCGGTCGCTGTCCAGCTTGACGCGCTCGATGGTCTGGCCCGTGTGCTTGGCCAAAATGCGGTTCAGGCGGGTTTTGGTCTCCATGACGTCGCGGGCATGAATATCGATATCCGAGGCCTGGCCTTGGAACCCGGCCGAGGGCTGGTGAATCATGATTTTCGAGTTCGGCAGAGAATGGCGCTTGCCGGAGGCACCGCCCGCCAGCAGTACCGCGCCCATGGAAGCCGCCAACCCGACGCAAATGGTGCTGACGTCCGGCTTGATGAATTGCATGGTGTCGTAAATCGCGAGCCCGGCGCTCACCGAACCGCCCGGCGAATTGATGTAGATCGCGATGTCCTTGTCGGGATTTTCCGATTCCAGGAACAGCAACTGGGCAACGATCAGATTGGCCATGTAGTCCTCGACCGGACCCACGATGAAAATCAATCGCTCCTTGAGCAAGCGTGAATAGATGTCGTACGCCCGCTCGCCGCGAGCGGTTTGTTCGACCACCATCGGCACCAAATTCAATGCGCGCGTCGTCATGTATACCTGCCCTTCAATTGACTCAACCACCGGTAAGTCCTCTGTGAGGACTCGCTAGCACCATTTCAAGGTATCCCGCCCTTACTCTTCTTAAGGCTCAAAGTTCATCAATTCCTTGAAGCTCGAGGGCGTCTCGCGCACCTTAGCATGCTCGAGAATCCAATCCACGACCTGGTCCTCAAGCGCGAGACTTTCCACCTGCCGCATGGCATCGGCGTTTTGCTGATAGGCGCGCTTCGCGGCGGCGGCATCCCCATAGGCGCCCACCATCTCGTCCAGCCGCGCATTGGTGCGCTTCGGATCCGCCAGCAGGTTTTCACGGCGAATGATGTCATTGAATATCAAACCCAGTGCGACGCGGCGCCTTGCCGGCTCAACCAGGGGTTCGCGCGGCGGCGCCTGCGACACCTCTTTGGCGCCGTTGCGCCGCATGGTTTCGACTTGCATGTCGCGAATCTGCGATTCGATCAGCGCATTCGGCACATCGATGGGATTGGCCTGGTAAAGCTTTTCCATCACGGAGGTCTTGTTGCGATTGCGCAAGGTCTGCTCGAGTTCGCGCCGCATATTGGCGGCCACGTCCTCGCGCAATTTGGTCACTCCTCCTTCAGAGACGCCGAAGGATTTGCAGAATTCCTCATCGAGCTCCGGCAGGGTCGGGGCGTCTACCCCATTGATGTCCGTCGCAAACACCGAGAGCTTGCCGGCGAGTTCGGTGGCGCGATAGTCGGGGGGGAAATTCACTTTGATGTCGCGGTGCTCGCCCGGAGAGGCGCCAATCAATCCCTGCTCCAGTTCGGGCAACATGCGCCCCTCACCCAACACGATGGCGACGTTCTCGCCTTTGCCGCCCGCGAATTCCACTCCATCGATGGCGCCGAGGAAATTTATGGTTACCTTGTCGCCCATCGCCGCGGCGCGCGTCACGGGGGTATAACGCATCTGTTGCTTGCGCAGCCGCCCGAGCATGGCGTCGATATCGCTTTCCGTGACCTGCGCCGTCAACCGCTCGAGATCCAGGGTGTCGATCGGCTGCAACGCGAACTCCGGGAATACCTCGAAGATCGCAACGTACTTCAGATCTTCGCCCTCACCCATGCTTTGCGGCTCTATGCGCGGGTTGCCCGCCGGCGACAATTGCCTCTCGGTGACCGCTTCGGTAAAGCTCGACTGCAGCAACTCGCCGATGACTTCGCGGTGGACCTGGGGACCGAACTGGCGCCGAATGACGGTAAGGGGCGCCTTGCCGGGCCTAAAACCATTCAGGCGCGCGGTGCGGCTCAAGTTCTTCAGACGCGTGGCGATTTCTTGGCTCACGCGCTCGGCGGGCACCTGCACTTGCATGCGCCGCTCCAATTTGCCGATACTCTCGACGGAAACCTGCATGAGAATCCTCTTGTGTTGACTGCGTTGGTGCGAAAGGCGAGACTCGAACTCGCACGGGTTGCCCCACTAGATCCTAAGTCTAGCGCGTCTACCAATTCCGCCACATTCGCATCGGAATAGCCCCCTAGTATAGCCGACTCGTAAATGGTTGCTCGCTGATGCTGCGGCGGTCGGCGTGAGGTGGACTTGTGGCGCAGAGGCTCTAGCGGGGTTCGCTTTGGCGCACTAGCATGCGAGCCACTTCGCGCAGCGCCGGCAGACCATTTTCCAGTATAAAGTAAAGTGGGCTGTCGCCTTTGAACGGCGGCTCGGCGCGCGGCGCATGCACCCAAGCCCAGGCCCGGTCCTTAGGCCCCGCCTCAGCGGTCAAGGAATAGTGGACATTGGCAACCAGCGCCGCCCGCTCCTGCTGCGTTGCCGAAAGACGCGGCGCTTGTCCCAGGCGGTAGCGCTCCAGCACCTGCGGGGAGGGGATCTTGAGCAGGCGGCATTGCTGCAGCGGAGACAATTCCCACACGCCGGCAATATCGAAAAAACGCTTCAGGGCGTTGGTGCTGGTATGCCGCGACGCCCGCCGGCTTGCCGGCTGAAGCACCAATCGGGGTCCAGGACGAAGCTTGCTGGGCAATACGGTTCTCACAATGGCCCTCCAGCATACCCTATAATACGCCGTGACCATGACGTTCGCCGAGCGGCTCGCCCACGCACAATCTTCTTGCTCAAGTTTAGTATGCGTCGGGCTCGATCCGGATCCGGCCAGGCTGCCCGAAGACCTGATTGACGACCCTGCGCCGCTATACGCCTTCAACCGCCGCATCGTGGATGCGACGGCGGATTTGGCGGCCGCTTACAAACCGCAGATCGCGTTCTACAGTGCGCTCGCAGCGGAGGAGCAACTCCTCGCCAGCATTCGCTACATTCGCGAGCGCGCGCCGACCGCTTTGATCATTCTCGACGCCAAACGCACCGATATCGGCAACACGGCCCAGGCCTATGCCCGCGAAGCCTTTGAGCGCTACGGCGCAGATGCGGTCACCGTGAGCCCCTATATGGGTGAGGATTCGATCCGACCCTTTCTCGCTCGAGCCGATCGCGGCGCCATCCTGCTATGCCGAACCTCGAATCCCGGCGCCAAAGATTTTCAAGATTTGATGGTCGACGGCTTGCCGCTGTATCGCCGCGTGGCTGAGCGCGCGCTGCAGTGGAACGAGCGGCGAAATCTGATGCTGGTGGTTGGCGCCACTTATCCGCGTGAAATGGCTGAGCTGCGTCAAGCCCACCCCGATGTGTCCTTCTTGGTTCCCGGCATCGGCGCGCAAGGTGGAGATCTCGACGCCACCCTGTCGGCGGGCCTCGATGCGCGCGGCGCTGGGCTGCTGGTCAATTCCTCACGCAACATCATCTACGCAGGGGGCGGCCAAGCCGCTGCCATACGCTCAGCCGCCGCGCAATTTCGCGCGGCCATCAACGCGAAGCGCGGCAGCGCGGCCCCTCGTCATGAACGTTAGAATCGCTGGGCGAACTTCACGGTAAAGGTGCGCGGTTGCGCCGGAATCGCATACGGTTCCGTGCAAATCTTCGCAGTGCATGCTTCGAACCGCGTCAACTGCGCGAGTTTGTCGGTCGCATTGCTGATGAGGAACTGAATATTCATGCCGTCTCGCTCGATCCCGCTGGACAAGTCGAGCAAACCGTACGCCGGCACCTTGCCGAAGTAGCCCGCATCCGCGACCCGCAGCTGCGGCTGAGTCGCGTTCTGATAAACGAATGCCGCCTGGGCGAAGGGCTTCCACTCATAGATCTCCGGCAGGCTGTATCGCACCACCACATTGCCCTTGAACTTGGGCGCCACCGGCAAATTACGCCCGCTCGGAGCTTTCGGCGCGTAAGGCTGGGGGTTGCTCGGGTCGGGGCTGCCATTGCCCGCCGGGCAGGGATTCGAGGTGGGCTGTTGTCCGGCCGAATCCGTCTCGCCGCAGTAGTTCTGCGTCAGCCGCGGATCGAGGAACGTGACGCTGCTGCTCACGCTCAACCCCTCCGTGGCCGCCCACTGGATTTCACTCTCGACGCCTCGGATGCGCGCGCTGCCGGCGTTACCGATGATCGTCACGCTGCTTGGGCCGAGGTAGGCGAATTGGAAGTTCTTCCATTCCTCGTCGAACACGGCGCCGTTCCACCGCAAGCTGTGCCCGAACCACTCCGTTTTCCAACCGATTTCGTAGTTCGTCAGGAAATCCGCCTGGTAGGGACCAACCCCCGCCACCTCCGTGCGGTTAACGCCGCCCGGCCTAAATCCCTTGGACCAGGTCGCGTACAGCATTGCATCCGGGGTAATTTTGTACGTGAGATTGACACGCGGCACATGTCCCGATTTGGCGTCGCGATTCTCCAAGTTGGTGCAGGGCGCCCCGACGGTCACGGGGGAGCGTACGGGCGCGGTCAAATCGCCGGGGGGCGTATGGCAGGCCTCCTGACCGGATCCAGTGGCACTATAATTCTCCGAATAGCCGTAAAAGCCTTCGAGCGTGTTGTCGTAATGGTAGTACCGCAGGCCGCCGCTCAACTGCCACTGCGAAGTAATGTCCCAGGTAAGCTGTGCGAAAACCGCCCGGTCGCGATCGACGCGCGTTTCATCCGTGAGCCAAATGGTGTTGTCGTGGCCCGGTATCGATAAGTCGGTGGCGAGCCCGTCGGGATTGCCGCCCGCGAGGCTGGTGAAGCCGTAGCCCGGCATAACGTAGTCTTGCAAAATTCTGTGCTGCTGGCGCTGCACGAAAACTCCCGCGGTGGCCTTGAGCGCATACTCCTGCGGGGTGGTGAGGCGCAGTTCGTGGCTCCATTTTTCGAATGCATTGTTCTGGATCACGATTTGCTGCGGCATGGTGGGCTTGCCGTCGTTGCCCACCCACGTGGATCCGTAAGTGGTTTTGGCGTCGTAGAAATACCCGTAGTCGCTATAGTCGGCGACCGAGTGTCCCGTGCGCTTCATGTAGGCGCCGGCGTACACGAGGTCGAAGTTGGCTACCTTGCCTTCGACCGTCAATGCCGATTGCACCCAGGAATCGTCCGAATATTCAGGCCCGAAGTGCGTCACCTTGAGCGGGCCGATCGCCGGATCGTAGCCGAAAAAGCCTTCGGTGGTCATTCTCTGTCCCATGACCGTGGGCGTTAGCGTCCAACTGTCATTGAGATTCAATTGCAGCGCTGCGCGCCCGCCCTTGGTTTGCACCGTGTTGTAATTGTCTTTGACGTAAGCCGCGTTGCTGATCGAGCCTGCGCCGATGGCGCCGGTACCGCCGTTGGCGGCGTTCCAGGTTGGGAAAGTGCGCACGCCATTGACAATGCCGGCATTGAGACTGGTGCCCGCCACATTGTCGATATAGCCGGGGTCTTCGACATCCCATCCGACTAGACGTATCGCCGCCACCGACGATACGGGTATGTTGACGAAACCCTCGACGGAGTACCCCACTCCCCCGTGCTGAACCGCGCTGCCGCTGATGTCGTAGCCGGCCGCGAATTTGCTGGGATCGGCCTTGTTCGTGATGAGCCGAATGGTGCCCGCCTCGGAACTCGCCCCGAACAGTGTGCCCTGGGGACCCTCCAGCACTTCGATTCGCGCCATGTCATAAACATGCACTTCGGGAGTGCCATCGATGGTCGTCACGGGTTGCTCATCGAGATAAATGCCAACGCTGGGCTGCGAGCCCGAATGATTGCCGTCGCCGCCGCTGACCACGCCGCGCATATATAGGTGCGTGTCCCCCGGCTGACCATTGCCGCCCTGGCCTATGCTGCGGACATAAGCCACGCTGGGGGAGTACTTCACATAGTCGTCAACGTTCTGAATGTGCAGTTGC
>JALYIW010000063.1 GCA_030775625.1 Pseudomonadota bacterium
GAGCAGCGCGTACAGATGACCCGGTTGCGCGCGCGCATCGCTGAGAGGATGGTGCAGGCGCAATCCACTCAGGCCTTGCTCACGTCGTTCAACGAAGTTGATTTGCAAGCCGTTAACGCACTTCGCGCCCGCTACAAGGATCAGTTCGAGAAACAGCACGGCGTGAAGCTCGGCTTCATGTCGTTCTTTGCGAAGGCTTGCGTTGAAGCATTGAAGAAATTTCCGGCGGTGAATGCTTCGGTTGACGGCAACGACATCATTTATCACGAGTATCTCGACATCGGCGTGGCCGTTTCAACGGGTCGCGGCTTGATCGTGCCGGTATTGCGCGATGCCGATGCGCAAAGTTTCGCCGACATCGAAAAGTCAATCGTCAATTTTGCGGCGCGCGCCCGCGCCGGCTCCATCACCATGGAGGAACTCACCGGCGGTACCTTCACGATTACCAACGGCGGAACGTTCGGATCGCTGCTGTCGACGCCCATCGTCAATGCGCCCCAGAGTGCAATTCTCGGCATGCACAAGATTCAGGATCGTGCCGTCGTGGTCGACGGCCAAGTCGTCGTGCGTCCGATGATGTACGTCGCGCTGACCTATGACCACCGCATCATCGACGGCCGCGAGGCGGTGCAATTCTTGGTGACGGTCAAGCAATGCCTCGAAGATCCGGCGCGGATGGTGCTTGGCATATGAGCGAGGGTTACGATGTGATCGTCATCGGCGCGGGTCCAGCGGGCTATCCGGCGGCGATTCGCGCCGCACAAAACAAGCTCACGGTGGCCTGCATAGATGAATGGAAGAACACCGATGGCAGCTTCGCGTTCGGCGGAACGTGTTTGAACGCCGGCTGCATTCCATCGAAAGCGCTGCTCGAATCGTCCGAACTGTATCAGCGTGCCAAGGACGAATTCAGCGTTCACGGCATCAAGATTGGCGACCTCAAGCTCGACCTTGGCGCGATGCAAAAACGCCGGGCTTCGGTGGTGAAAACCATGACGGGTGGCATCAATGCTTTGTTCAAGGCGAACGGCGTGGTGGGAATTCAGGGACACGGATGCTTGCTGCCGGGCAATAAGGTGCTCGTCACGGCTGCCGACGGCACGCAGCGGACGCTCGAGGCGAAGGAGGTGGTGCTGGCCTCGGGCTCGGTCCCCGTGCGGCTCAAGAATATCCCGCACGATGGCAAATTCATCGTTGACTCTTGGAACGCGCTCGAGTTCGACGCAGTGCCCGCGCGACTCGGCGTCATCGGCGCCGGCGTCATCGGCTTGGAACTGGGCAGCGTATGGCGGCGCCTGGGCAGCGAAGTCACGGTACTCGAAGCCCTGGAGCAATTCCTGCCCATTGCAGACGCAACGATCGCCAAGGAAGCGCAGCGGCATTTAAAGAAGCAGGGTCTGGACATCAAACTGGGAGCGAAAGTCTCCGCCGCAGTGGTGGCGGCAGGCGCGGTAGAGGTCACCTATGGCGACGCGCAGGGCGAGCACAAACTAACCGTCGACAGGTTGGTGGTGGCGGTAGGACGCCGGCCTTTCACTGAAGGGCTGCTGGCGGACGGCACCGGGGTGCAACTCGATGCGCGCGGCTTCATTCAAGTCGATGATCATTGCCGAACCGGAGTGCCGAATGTGTGGGCAATCGGCGATGTGGTGCGTGGTCCCATGCTGGCGCACAAAGGCAAGGAGGAGGGGGTCATGGTCGCGGACTTGATCGCCGGCCATGTCGCCGAGGTCAATTACAAGGTCATTCCGTCGGTGATTTATACGGCGCCGGAAATTGCCTGGGTCGGGCTGACCGAAGAGCAGGTGAAGGCGAGCGGCCGGCCTTACAAAGTGGGTAGTTTTCCCTTTTCAGCGAGCGGCCGCGCACGGGCCATGGAAGCTGCGCAGGGCCTGGCTAAAATCGTCTCCGCCAAGGACGATGACGCGGTCCTTGGGATTCACGTCATTGGACCGATGGCCGGCGAACTCATTGGTGAAGCGGTGCTCGCGATGGAATACTCTGCGAGCACCGAAGACATTCAACGCACCATCCACGCGCATCCGACCTTATCTGAAGCCATTCATGAGGCCGCCTTGGCCGTGGACAAAAAGGCCATCGACTCGATCAATCGCTAGCAACACGCATTCAGCGGGCATTGGTGTGATTTTCTGCGCGTGAGGCGAGCGACGCCTATTTCTTGCGCCGCGCGCTGATCACATTGGGCAACTGCGCGATTTGCGTCAATACCTGCGATAACTGCGACAGTCCGGTAATGGCAATGTTGATCTGCATGTGAGCAACGTTATCGCGCTTATCGGTGACTGTGTTCATGCCTTGGATGCTGATCTTCTCGTCCGCCAACGCCGCGCTCACGTCCCGCACCAATCCGCGCCGGTCGAACGCCTGCACTTCGATATCCACGGGAAATTCGCCGTTGCCGAGCTTGCCCCACGAGATCGCCAGCACTCGAGCCGGCGCCTTGATGCGGAGGCGCGCGAGATTGGCGCAGTTTTGTGTATGAATGCTCACGCCTCTGCCCACGGTGATGTAGCCGACGATGGCTTCAGGAGGCACCGGTTTGCAGCATCGGGCATATGTGGACAAAAGTTCACCTATGCCCTGAACCTCTACTTCGGGCGCATGGGCGCTCGCTGCGCGGCTGCGCAGCGGCTGTTCGGGATGGCCGTCCCGGGCATGCAATACGCGCTGGATGGCGCCAGCGAATTGCGCCGGGCTCAGTTCGCCGAGACCGAGAGCCTCATGCAATGCCTCCGTGCTCCGCAGCTTCAATTCGCTCAGTAATTCCGGGAGCGGCGGGCTGTTGACACCCAGGCGCTGGATTTCGCGCTCGAACACGGCGCGGCCCGCGGCCTTGTTTTGCGTCTCGTTCTGTTTGCGGAACCAGGCTCGAACCTTGTTGCGGTGCCTCGGGCTTGCAAGAAAGCCGGATTGGGCGGACAGCCAGTCCCTGGACGGATTCGGCGTTTTCGCCGTGATGATTTCCACCGTTTCGCTGTTCTTCAGTCGATAGTCCAGAGCCACTATTCGGCCATTGACCTTGGCACCGCGGGTGCGATGGCCTAGGTCCGTATGGACTTGGTAGGCAAAGTCCAATGGCGTGCCGCCCACCGGCACGTCGACGATTTCACCCTTGGGCGAGACCACATAGACCCGATCCTGAAACAGGTCAACACGCATGCGATCGAGAAAATCCCGCGATGAACCGCTTTCGCCGGGTGCCAGCAACGAGCGCAATTGGTTGATCTTGCGCTCGTAGGCCTGATCGCTGCGGCCTCCCTCCTTATAACGCCAGTGCGCGGCAACCCCCCGCTCGGAATTCGCGTGCATTTCGTGAGTGCGGATCTGGATTTCGACGGCTTGCGAGTCCGGACCAATGACGGCCGTGTGGATCGAACGGTAAAAGTTGTCCTTGGGGGTGGCGATGTAGTCATCGAATTCCCCGCTGATGAATTGCCACAACGAGTGCACGATTCCGAGCGCGGCGTAGCACTCTGCGACTGTATTGACGAGCACACGCGCCGCGCGGATGTCCATGAGCTGCTCGAAGGCGAGCTGTTTGACCTGCATCTTGCGCCAAATGCTGTAGATGTGCTTCGGGCGCCCCTCGATGACGGACTCGATGCCGGCAGCGTGCAGTTCGCCGCGCAGCAGGGTTTTCAGGTCCTCGATGTAGCGCTCACGTTCGGATCTGCGGCCATTGAGAGCGGTGGCAATGCGCTTATAGTCGTCCGGCTGCAGGTATCGGAACGCAAGGTCCTCGAGCTCCCACTTCACCTGCCAGACGCCGAGCCGATTGGCGAGAGGCGCATACACCTCGCGCGTCTCCATCGCCAGCTTGCGCTGCTGCGCAACCCCGAGCGATTTCGCAGAACGCATTTTTTGCAATTGCGCGGCGAGGCGCACCACGACCAAGCGCACGTCGCCGATGACCGCCAGCAACATCTTGCGCAGCGCCTCTGCCTGACCGGCTTCGAGCCCCTGTTCCGGCGTCCAATCCGGCAGCAGGCCAAACTCTCCCAATTCATTCAGGCTGCGCGCGAGACCGGCAGCGGCCTGACCAAAATGCTTGTCCGCAGCGTCCCGGTCGAGGAGTTTGTCATCGAGCAAAGGCTGGATCATGGCGGCGATCACCACATCGTCATCGGCCTCAAGAGAGCGCACGATCTCCGCGACTTCCAGACCTACGCTGCGCTTCGCCTGCGCGCCGTCAGGTAAATCGAGGGCGCGCACGGCCGCTAGCGCTGCGCATAGTCGTTCACTCGCCGCCGCCCGGATTGAAGTCGTTGTTTCCATTTGAATTGCGCGGCTGCTGCCGGTGGGTTTAAGCGCCTTTTGCCGGTATCATACCCGTCCATGACGGATTCGAGAGTGCGCTGTGAATACCTGTATGAATGTGCCAAGCGCTGACGCGGGCCGGGTGCGCGTGCTCGGCATCGATCCAGGCTCATTGCGCACGGGCTTTGGCGTGCTGGACGCCGTGGGCGCTCGATTGACCTATGTGGCGAGCGGCGTGATCCGTACGCAAAAAGGTGAATTCGCCGACCGGCTGTGCGAAATCTTTCGCTGCGTTCAAAGTATCGTCGCTCAATACCAACCGCAGGAAATCGCCATTGAACGCGTGTTCGTCAATCGCAATCCGGACAGCGCTCTGAAACTTGGGCAGGCCCGCGGTGCCGCGATCTGCGGGACGGCGGATGCAAACGCCGAAGTGTTCGAGTACGCCACGCGCCAGATCAAGCAGGCCGTGGTCGGCTCGGGCAGTGCGGAAAAAGCGCAGGTGCAGCTGATGATGAAAAGCATTCTCAAGCTCGACGGCCCGGTATCCGCTGATGCGGCCGATGCCCTGGCCGCCGCGGTTTGCCATGCGTTGCGGGCCTCCTTCAGGGTGTCCGTTCTGCGGTCTGCGAGCCGCGGGTGATCGGCTTTCTCAAGGGCCGTTTGGCCGTCAAGCAGCCGCCCACTCTTCTCGTCGATGTCAACGGCGTCGGCTACGAGATGGAAGCGCCGATGTCGACGTTCTACGGGCTGCCGGCTGCGGGCGAATTCGTCGCCTTGTTCACGCATCTGATCGTGCGCGAAGACGCGCACATTTTATATGCGTTCGGCACCGACGGCGAGCGCCGGCTGTTTCGCGGCCTGCTGAAGGTTTCCGGAGTCGGACCAAAAATAGCGCTCGGTATCCTCTCCGGCGCCAGCGTCGAGGATTTTCTGCGCATCATCGAGGCGGAAGACGCCGCCATGCTTACCCGCATTCCGGGAATCGGACGCAAGACGGCGGAGCGAGTGATCATCGAAATGCGCGACAGCGTCAAAAAAATAGCCGTGCCGCTGAACAGCGACAACCCGGCGGTTTTAGGCGCCTCCGCGACGCCGCAGAGCGAAGCATCCAGCGCCCTGATTGCCTTGGGGTACAAACCTCAGGAAGTGGTCCGTCTCCTGAAGTCAGTCGATGAGCCGGGCCTGTCGACCACGGATATCATTCGACGCGCGCTCAAGTCGGCCGTCAAAGCGTAAAGGCAATGGGAATCGAACAGGATCGGATCATCGCAGGGTCGGTCAAACGCGACGATGAGGTGGTGGATCGCGCCGTGCGTCCGAAGACTCTGGCGGATTACATCGGCCAGACCAGCGTCAAAAACCAAATGGAGATCTTTATTCAGGCCGCGCGCCAACGGGGAGAGGCCCTGGATCATGTGCTGATTTTCGGGCCGCCCGGGCTGGGTAAAACTACTCTGGCGAACATCATCGCCAATGAACTCAAAGTCAATCTGCGCCAGACCTCAGGTCCGGTGTTGGAAAGGCCCGGGGATTTGGCGGCGCTGTTGACCAACCTGGAACCGCGCGATGTGCTGTTCGTGGATGAAATTCACCGTCTGAGTCCCGTGGTTGAGGAGGTGCTGTATCCCGCCATGGAGGATTCGCAACTCGATCTGATGATCGGCGAGGGGCCGGGGGCGAGGTCGATCAAATTGGATTTGCCGCCCTTCACTCTGGTCGGAGCGACCACTCGCGCGGGTCTTTTGACGTCCCCGCTGCGCGACCGCTTCGGGATCGTGCAGAGGCTGGAATTTTACTCGACCGAAGATCTGACCAAGATTGTCACGCGCAGCGCGACGATCTTGAAATTGCAGCTGCAGGCGGACGGCGCCGACCGCATCGCAGAGCGCTCGCGCGGAACGCCGCGTATCGCCAACCGCTTGTTGAGAAGGGTCCGCGATTTCGCCGAGGTCAAGGCATCCGGCGTCATCAGCGCAGGCGTGGCCATCGCGGCGCTCGACATGCTGGAAGTGGATCCGCAAGGATTCGATATGCTGGATCGGAAGCTGCTGTTGACCGTGATCGAAAAATTTGAGGGCGGGCCTGTCGGCGTCGACAGCTTGGCTGCCGCGATGAGCGAGGAGCGCGGCACCATTGAAGATGTCATCGAACCTTTTTTGATTCAGCAGGGCTTCTTGATGCGCACCGCGCGCGGTCGCGTGGCGACTCGCAACGCATATGCGCATTTCGGACTCGCCGCTCCGGCCATGGACCGGGATTTGAATCTGCCGCTGTTCAGGGATTCCTAGTTGATGAGTGCGGCGCCGAACTTTTCCATCAACTGCCGTGTCTACTGGGAAGATACCGACGCCGGTGGCGTGGTGTACTACGCGAATTACCTCAAGTTCATGGAGCGGTGCAGGACTGACTGGTTGCGGGCGC
Source organism: Pseudomonadota bacterium (assembly GCA_030775625.1). Taxonomy (GTDB): domain Bacteria; phylum Pseudomonadota; class Gammaproteobacteria; order Steroidobacterales; family Steroidobacteraceae; genus Bog-1198. The sequence continues at coordinate 6,703 of JALYIW010000063.1, forward strand.
TTGGAATAGACCAACTGCGATTGCGGGCGGAGCGCGGGCTGCAGTTTGCGGTGGTAGACCTGGCGGTCGATTTTCTGCGGCCCGCGGTGCTCGACGATGAAATTCGCGTCACTGCCGAGCTCGTGCGCTTGGGCGGCGCGACAATCATGTTCGGGCAGACCATCGTGCGCGGCGAGGTGCAGCTGATCGACGCGAGCACCCGCATCGCCTGTCTCGATTCCAGCACGTTGAAACCGCGTGCTATTCCCAGAGATTTATTCACGGAGTGGCGTAATGGGCAATGATTTATCCATCTGGGCCTTGGTGCTCGACGCGAGTCCCATCGTGCAGGCGGTCATGCTGTTGCTCTTGGGCGCATCCGTCGCATCATGGGCCGTCATCTTCAAGAAAGGCCGCGTCATTTCCAATTCGCGGCGCCAGGCTGATCAGTTCGAGACTGCGTTCTGGTCGGGCGGCGATTTGTCGGCGCTCTATCGCAGTATCGAGACCAAGGGACGAACTGGGACCGGCGAGCAGAGCATTTTCGAGTCGGGTTTCGGCGAGTTCAGCCGGCTGCGCCAGCAAGGCACGCCCACGGATCAATTGCTCGAGGGTGCGCGGCGCGCCATGCGCGTGGCGCAGATGCGCGAGATGGATCGGCTGGAGCGCAATCTCGCGATGCTCGCCACGGTCGGGTCCACCAGTCCTTATGTGGGACTGTTCGGCACGGTATGGGGAATCATGAGCGCGTTCCATAACCTCGGCAATGTGCAGCAAGCGACACTGGCTGCGGTGGCGCCGGGAATAGCAGAGGCGCTGATCGCCACGGCCATCGGATTGTTCGCTGCGATTCCCGCAGTAGTCGCCTATAACCGATTTGCGGATCAAGTCAGCCGTCTGGAATTGCGGTTTGATACCTTTGTGGAAGAGTTTTCGACCATTCTGCAACGCCACGGCCCGGCCCGCGCCGCCCAGGCTTAATCGATGACTGCCCCACTGCGCCGCCGCAAGTTAATGGGAGAGATCAACGTGGTGCCGTATATCGACGTCATGTTGGTGCTGTTGGTGATATTTATGATAACGGCCCCCTTACTCAAAGAGGGCGTGAAGGTGGATTTGCCCGACGCCGGAGCTAAGCCCATCGATCCGGAGTTTCTGGCGAAACATGAGCCGTTGATCGTCACCATCGACGCGCGCGGCCGTCTGTTCGTAAATTTCGGTCAACACCCTGATTCGCCCGCATCTGAAGCCACGGTCAGCGCCCGCACCTCGGCGCTGCTGCGTCGAGACCCGCAGACCCCGGTGTTGGTGAAGGCGGACACGACGGTGCCCTACGGCACCGTGGTGCGGGCCATGGTGCTATTGCAAAAGGCCGGCGCCTCCAAAGTGGGATTCCTGACCGACCCCATCAAACCTGCGGCGCGCGGCAACGCCAGTGAAACCGTCGGCGGCACGGGTTGAATGCGAGATTTTTTGCGCGAACATCGCTGGGCGATCGTCGGTTCCGTGCTGCTTCATGGACTACTGGTGGGCGCCCTGGCGCTCGCCGCACTGCTGTCCGCCCATCGATCTCCCCCCAGGGAGCAGCCGCTGCCCATCGACGCCGTCGTGATTGATTCCCAGGTGCTGCATGCGGCGCAGAGCGCCAAGGCAGAGCGTACCGCACAAGAGGCTGCGAGCGCACGTGCCGCCGCCGAGGCCCGGGCAACGGCAGCAAGCGAGGCGGCGGCCGCCGCCGCCGCTGCAGAAGAGCGCATCGCTGCAGAAGCTCGCACCGCTGCAGAAGATCGTGCCGCGCAAGCATCGAAGTTTGCCGCCGCCCAGCAGGCTGCGGACAATCGGGCCAAAGCTGCCGATCAGGTGCGGGCTGCCCAAGCCGCGGCGGCCGACGCTACCAGAGCCGCTGCTGCCGCTGCAACACGCGCCGCCGTCAAAGAGGCTGAAGCTAAGCAAGCGGCTGAAGCCAAGCAAGCGGCCGAAGCTAAGCAAGCGGCCGAAGCTAAGCAGATAGCGGACGCCAAACACGTCGCCGATGAGCGCGCGCGCCAGGAGCGTGAGGCTGAATTGCGCAAACAACTGGCCGATGAGGAACATCGTAGCACCGTGGAATCCGGTCCGCTACGCGACAGCTACATCGCCAAATTGCGCAATAAGATTCAGAATGCCTGGATCAAACCGCCGTCTGCCAGTGTGGGTTTGGATTGCCTGGTCGCAGTCACCCAATTGCCCGGCGGCGAGGTGACGGGCGCGAAAGTCACGCAGTGCAATGGCGATGCAGCCGCCCGCCAGTCCATCGAGAATGCGGTGTATCGTGCCTCTCCGCTGCCGGATCCGCCGGACCCGGCACTCTTTGAAAAAAACTTCGTTTTTAGGTTCAGACCCAATGAATAAATATGTCTTTTGGTTATTGGCCCTTGCGGTATCGATGTTCTGTCCCCGGAGCTGGGCGGAGCTGGTGGTGGAAGTCACCAAAGGGCAGGCGGACGCGATTCCGATCGCCATCGTGCCGTTCGCTTCACCGGAAATGGTCGCCTCGACCTTCGACGTAGCTCAGCTCGTGAGTGAGGATCTGGCGCGCAGCGGCCGTTTCAAAACCATGGACCGCAAAGACATGATCGATCAGCCCCACACGGGTTCGGCCATTGCCTTCGATGATTGGCGGCGCCTTGCCAATGATTATGTGGTGGTGGGGCAGATGCAATCGACCGCTGCGGAGGGCTTCTCCCTCACGTTCGAGCTCTACAACGTACTCAATCGGCAGCGCCTGTTGAACTACCAAATCACCGCCAACAAATCGGGTCTGCGTCTTGCGAGCCACCAGGTTGCGGACATGGTGTTCGAAAAGATTCTCGGCATACGCGGCGCCTTCGCGACCCGCATTGCCTACATTTCCGTTCTCGGACGACTGCCCCTCAAGGTCTACCGACTCATCGTGGCGGACGCGGACGGGGAGAATCCGCACGTTGTGATGGAATCCAAGGAGCCGCTGATGTCGCCCTCGTGGTCGCCCGACGGCCAGAGTCTGGCCTATGTTTCCTTCGAAAACCGCTTGCCGTCGGTGTACGTGCAGACGCTGCGGAGCGGCGAGCGGCGAAGGGTGTCGGCGCGGGCCGGCGTGAATCAGGCGCCGGCCTGGTCACCGGACGGTAAAAAGCTGGCCCTGACCCTGTCGACCCGGGACGGCAATCTGGATATTTATGTGATGGATATGGGTAGCTCGGCGCTCACCCGGATCACCGATGATCCGGGAATCGATACCGAACCGCAGTGGTCTAAGGATGGCCAAAGTCTGTATTTCACCTCGGATCGAGCCGGTGGTCCGCAGATTTACATGGTGGGCATCCAACCCGGTGCCAGGGCGCGACGCCTCACTTTCCAGGGCAGCTATAACGCCCGGCCGCGAGTATCTCCGGATGAGTCGCAATTGACTTTCGTGACTCAGGAAGATGGGGGGTACAGAATAGCCACCATGGATCTTCGCGGCCGCGGCGATGTACAAGTGCTCACCAAGGGTCACTTCGACGTCTCGCCGAGTTATGCACCGAATGGCGCGGCGATCATCTATGCGAGTCGTGATCGGGGGCGCGGCGTGCTGGCCATGGTTAGCGCGGACGGCCGAGTCCAGGAGCGGTTGGTGTCGAGCGAAGGTGAATTGCAGGAGCCCGCGTGGGCACCGTTCTAAATGCTGCCGATCAAACAAAGTACACAAATAACGAGTTCGCCGGTAGGCTTGCGTGTTACGTCAATCGGATGGAGAGCTAAATGAAACGAATGATATCGATCGCGGTGCTGTTGGCCGGTGCGGCGCTGCTTTCAGGGTGCCCCAAAAAGCACAATGTGATTGAGCCGCCGACGGCGGGTACTCAGGTTCCCGGTGCAGCCAATGGCACGTCGGGAGAGGGTGCATCCACATCCGCGCGGGCTTTGGGGGGGGATGCCGATGCATCGGGTGCCAATGGCAGGAATGGGGTGGACGGCACCGGGCCGCTCGCCAAGAAGGTGATCTATTTTGATTTCGACAAATCGGAGATCAAACCTGAGTTTGCCGACATCGTGACGGCGCATGCGCGAAACCTGACCAGTCATCCGAATTTGAAATTGAAGCTCGAGGGAAACACCGACGAACGGGGCACCCGTGAGTACAACATCGGATTGGGTGAGCGGCGTGCGCAGGCCGTGCGCCGTGCGCTGATGCTGCAAGGGGTCGCCGAATCGCAGCTGACCACGGTGAGCTTCGGGGCCGAGCGACCGGCCGCCGAAGGCGATGACGAGGCCGCTTGGGCGCAGAATCGTCGAGTGGAACTGGTTATGGCCCCGTGACGCCGCAAGCGCCAGGGCGTTGGGGCATCGCCTGCTGCGTCGCCCTGGCGATGGCGGGCTGCGCCGCCACGCCGCCGGAAGAGGATCCGGTGCAAATCAAGCTGAATGACGTCGATACCCGTCTGGTGCGCATCGAACGGGTGGTCGCCAATCAAAGCTTGCTCGAGCTCGCCAACCAGAGCGAATCTTTGCGCGCCGATTTACGCGCCATGCATAACGACATCGATCAATTGACCAACGGTTTGGAAGCCGCCCGCAAACAACAGCGGGATCTGTACGCCGATCTCGATCGGCGCATGAAGAGTCTTGAAGCGCGCGGCGGCGCGGGGACTGGCGCTTCCGCTGCTTCGAACGATGGCGCGGGGGCGGGCACCGGTGCGGGCACCGGCGCCGCTGCCGGTGCGGCAACCGGCGCGGGATCACTGCCCACCGCCGACGATAAGGCCAGCTATCAGGCGGCGTTTTCCGCACTGAAAGACGGGCAATATGATCGCGCCATCGCGGCATTCCAGAAATTTCTGTTTGCGTTTCCCGATAGTCAGCTCGCCGACAATGCGCAGTATTGGCTGGGCGAGGCGTACTACGTGAACAAGTCCTACGCCGAGGCACTGACGGCGTTTCAGCGCGTCGTGGATAAATATCCCCAGTCCCGCAAGATTCCCGATGCTTTGCTCAAGATTGGATTCTGCCGCTACGAACTGAAACAATGGGATTCTGCGAAGCAGACTTTGGCGCAGGTGGCGGCTCAGTACGCGGATACGCCATCCGGACGTTTGGCGCAGCAGCGCCTCGATAAGATGGCGACCGAGAACCATTGATTGAAACCGCACGCAAGCCCGGGCGATTGCGCATCAACGAGATTTTCCATTCGTTGCAAGGGGAGGCCGATGCCGTCGGTTTCCCGACGGTGTTCGTGCGGCTGACGGGATGTCCGCTGCGCTGCGCGTACTGCGACACTGAGTATGCGTTTCACACCGGCGATTGGCTTGATTTGCACGTCATTATGGACAGGGTTCGCGGCTACGGCGCCCGGCACGTGTGCGTCACGGGCGGTGAACCGCTGGCGCAGCCGAACTGCTTGCAATTGCTCGAACGTCTGTGCGACGCCGGTTTTTTGGTGTCGCTGGAGACCAGCGGCGCCTTGGACATCGCGGCGGTGGATAGCAGAGTTTCACGGGTGGTCGACGTGAAGACTCCGGGCTCGCGCGAGGACTCGCGCAACAGAATCGAGAACTTCGGCTTGCTGACTCTTCGCGATCAGTTGAAATTCGTTATCTGTTCGCGCGAAGACTACGACTGGAGCAAGGCATTCCTGCACGAGCACGGGTTGCCGGAGCGTTGTCGAATTTTGTTTTCGCCCAGTTACAAACAAGTCTCGCCCACCGCGCTGGCAGAATGGATCTTGGCGGATCGCTTGCCCGTGCGCTTTCAACTGCAGCTTCACAAAATCTTGTGGGGCGACACGCCGGGTAAATGACGGAACATTTCTCCCAGGTGCCGAAGCAGCGCGCTGTCGTCTTGCTGTCTGGCGGGCTGGACTCGAGCACCGTGTTGGCGATCGCGCGGGCGCAAGGGTTCGATTGTTATGCGTTGAGCGTGCACTATGGACAGCGCCACAGCGCGGAATTAACGGCTGCGCGCAAGGTTGCCCGGGCTTTGGGCGCTCGGGATCACCGGATCATGGGCGTCGATCTGGCCGGCATCGGCGGTTCAGCGTTGACCGACGCCGCCATTGCGGTCCCTGAGACGCCGGCGACCGGCATACCCATCACCTACGTGCCTGCGCGCAATACGCTGTTGCTGTCGCTTGCTCTGGGGTGGGCGGAAGTGCTCGGTGCCGCCGATATTTTTGTCGGGGTCAACGCGGTCGACTACTCGGGTTACCCGGACTGCCGGCCGGAATTTATCGCCTCATTCGCAGCTTTGGCGAAGCTTGCGACCAAGGCGGGGGTCGAGGGCGCGCCGCTGCGGATCCAGGCGCCTTTGATCGACATGACCAAGGCCGACATCATCCGAGCCGGGGCCGAACTGGGCGTGGATTTCGGCATGACGGTATCGTGTTATCAGGCGGATAGCGACGGGCGCGCCTGCGGAAAATGCGATTCTTGCCGCCTGCGCGCCGCCGGCTTCGCCGCCGCGGCCATGGCCGATCCCACCCGTTATGCCTGATGCGCATTGGCGATGATCTGACGACGGAGTTCGGCTATCATGCGCGCCTGATCGGGACGGTAGCTCAGTTGGTAGAGCAAGGCCCTTTTAAGGCTTTGGTCCTGGGTTCGAGTCCCAGCCGTCCCACCATTAAATCAATGATAGCTCGTTGCAGAGCCTCGCCGCACCCAAATTGTACCCAAACGCAACCAGGGGTTTTGTCCACCCCAGGGCGAGGGGTTTGTCGGTTCGTACGACCGGCGCGGGAGCGCCGCCTTGGGCCCACGACATTTGGCTGGTCAGGGCGGGGGGCCCAAGGCAAATCGAAAGCCACAGCGGCTCTCATACGCACTGTATTTGGCTTATACCAAACGACCTCCCACTTCGGTTCGGCGTTGTAGATTTCATCGGGCGTTTGATAGTCGTGCGACTGATGAATACTGCAGCGATTGTAAAAATCAACATACCGAATCAGCCCGCCTGCAGTTCGCGCCCCTTCTCGTACGCACGCAAGTAAATGTCCTGGTATTTCACGCTGCGCCACGGGGGCTCGATAACCTTCCAACGCCAACTTCGCCTTGAATGCTGGCGAGTGGTTGCGTCTCGGTCGTTTCATCGGGATGTCTCCTACTATCGTGAAAAAAGATAGCAGTCATTCCACTTATCGACCCGTCTGAAAAACCCCGGCCAATGAACCCAGCGCTACCATTTAAGCCAATCTCTTCGGGTGTCTCAGGGGCCGCAGGGTCTCTTTCCTTACAGTGTAAAATTGGACTTGACTTACACGCCTTACACCGTAAGCTATTGGCACAGCGCAATCTGCGCGGTTGAGGAAGAGG